>SCUN01000106.1 GCA_004297655.1 Acidobacteriota bacterium
CCTCCGCGCGCGCGCCTTTCGCCGCCAGGAGCGCGGCCAACGAGAACGTCGCGGATTGCGCGCGGGGCACCGTCGCGAGCGCGCGGCGATAGGCGGTTTCCGCGCCCGCGGGGTCCTTTTGCCGCTCGAACGCCTGGCCCAGAAACAGATTCGCGAGGTAGATCACGAACGGTTCGCGGCTGGTCTGGGCCGACGCGGTGAGGTACGGAATCGCCTGGAAGCTCTGACCGATGCGCACGTCCATCGCGCCGAGCCGCAGTTTCGCTTCGGCGCCGACTTCGGGATCGTCTTTCAGATTGGCGAAGATCGTCTCGGCTTCCTTGATGCCGGTGTTGCGCGGCCGGGGAAACAGCCGCAGTTCGGCGGCGATGCCCTGCGCGAGGAGGAGCCGCCGGTCCTTCGGAAAGCGCGCGATCGCGTGCTCGAGGTGCATGATCTCGTCGCCTTTGTTGGCGCGGCCTTCCCAGGGACTGCCGATCAGGAACTCGTAGTCCTCGGACCGGCCGGCGACCGAGAGCGCCGCCATCTGCCAGACATGCTCGATGGGCGTCGGCGCCGGCGCGTCGCGCATCAGCTTGCAGCCCCACTCGAGCAGTTGCGCGGGCGCTCTCCAATAGATGTTCTCCAGACGGATGAACATCCGGACTTCCTTCCAGTCCCTGGCGGCGCCGATGCGCGCGGCCTCCATCGCGAAGGTGGCGGCCGCCAGCCGGCGGCGTTCGCGATCGGCCGGGCCGCCGGCGTCGATCCACTTCGGCGCGTTGGACTGCAGATCCTTGTAGATGGGCTGGAAGTCCGTGATAGGCGCGATCGCCGCGGCGACGGCATCGAACTCGCCGCGCGCGTATCGTTCGACCAGGGCCATGCCCGGCCCCGCGCCGGCGTGCGAATTCACAGGCGCGGCGGCTATGATGATCGCCAGGGCGAGCAGCAGCTTTCTCATGGAGAGCCCGCCGGAATAGTATGTGCAAAACCATCAAACAGAAAGTCCGATTCAAAGCGGCGCCACGAACGATCTACGGCCTGCTCGCCGATTCGCGCCGCCGCTCGGCGCTGACCGGGCGCAGGGCCTCGATCAGCACGAAGGTTGGCGGGGTGTTTTCCACCGATAACGGCCGCGTGACCGGCGTGAATGTCGATCTGGTTCCGGCGCGACGCCTCGTGCAGGCGTGGCGGCGCGACGACTTCCCGGAGGGCGTCTACTCGATGGCCGCCATCACGCTCGCGGCCACGCCCGGCGGCGGCACCGAGCTGGTCCTCACGCATCGCGGCGTACCCAAACAACTGATCCCTGACACCGAGGCCTACTGGCGTCGCTCCTACTGGGAGCGAATCAAGAAGGGGGATCTCTGATGGCGCGCAAACGTCCCGCCTCGGTCGCGGAGTACATCGCGGCGGCGCCGCCCGAGGGCCGGCCGCATCTGCGAAAGCTCTACGCGATCCTCACGAAGGCCGCGCCGAAAGCCGACGCCATCATCAAGTGGGGCAACCCGTTCTTCGTCGAACCGCGGTTCCTCTTCGCCTTCTCCGCACACAAGGCCCATCTCAGCCTCGCGCCGACCGTGAAGACGCTGGCACTGTTTCGTGACGCGCTGAAAAAATATGAGACGACGAAGCACTTTCTGAAAATCCGCTACGACCAGCCGCTCCCCGAAGCGGTCATTCGCAAGATCGCGAGACACCGCGTCAAGGAAGTGCGCAGCCGGACTGACAAGAGTTTTTGGTAATGCTGGACGCGCTGCTCGATTCCTGGGATCGGAACAACACGATTCTCGTCAACCTGCTCGGAGCCATTCCGGACGACGCGCTCGATCTTACCGCCGTTGACGACAGCCCGTCGATCGCCGCGCTCTTCATGCACATGCACTACGTGCGGCTGGTCTTCGTCCTCGAGGACGCGCCCGACCTCGCGCAGCCGGTTCCGGATGGCGAGTGGCAACACGAGCGCGATCGCGCGCGGATGACCGGACTGCTGAACGACAGCGCGAAGGCCGTGCGAGACGCGGTAAAGAACAGAATCGAGACGGGCCGTCAGATGGAACTCCACTACGACCACCCGATCCTCATGCTGCAGCATCTGATCTGGCACGAGGGCTACCATCACGGCCAGATCAAGATCGCGCTCAAGCGCGCCGGCCGGCCGATCGACAACCGGCTGATCGGGCCGTTGACGTGGCGCGTGTGGATGAACAAAGGGCCGCGATGACCGGCCAGATCCGTTTCACCGACGGCGCCGGCTACGAACGCTACATGGGCGTGTGGAGCCGGCTCGTCGGCCGCGCATTTCTCGAGTGGCTTGTGCCGTCGCCAGGCTGGCGCTGGCTCGACGTCGGCTGCGGTAACGGCGCATTCACAGAGTTGATCGTCGAGCGATGCGCGCCGGCGTCTGTGCACGGCATCGACCCGTCCGAGGCGCAGATCGCCTTCGCGCGCACACGACCCACGACGCGGATCGCCGAATTCCAGCAGGGCAACGCCATGGCGCTGCCCTTCCCCGACAACACGTTTGATGCCGCCGTGATGCCGCTCGTGATCGCGTTCGTCCCCGATCCGGCCAAAGGCGTCTCCGAGATGTCACGCGTCGTCCGACCCGGCGGCGCCGTCGCCGCCTACATTTGGGACGACGCGGAGGGCGGGTTTCCGTACGGGACGCTGATGGCGGAAATGCGAGCGCTGGGAGTGGCGGTGCCGCAGCCGCCGAGCCCGGATGCGAATCGTCTCGACGCGCTGCGAGGCCTCTGGACCGGCGCGGGGCTGGTGGACGTCGACATTCGCGCGATCACGGTGCAGCGGACCTTCGGTGATTTTGCCGACTACTGGGCGACGATCCGCATGGGTCCGAGTGTCGGTCCGCCGCTCGCGGCCATGGCCGCCGCGGACCTTGCGCGCCTCGAAGCCCGCATGCGCGAGTTGCTGGCGCCCGATGCGAGCGGCCGGATCACCTATTCCGCTCGCGCGAACGCCGTGAAGGGCCGGGTCTCTTTGCAGTAGGCTGTGGTCGCTATGCCAAACACTTGCGCTCGTTGCGGCTCCAGCAAGATCATTCCCGGCGTGCCGCTGTGGGATCACATCGGCGACTTCGGCGTCAGGGCCAGTCCCTCGCGCGTTGAAGTCCACGGAGACCCCGACGCCTTCGTCATGAAGGACACCGCGTTCGGAGAACTGTCGGTGAACATCTGCGGCGAGTGCGGGCACGCCGAGCTCGTCGCGAGCGACGCGCCGGCGCTGTGGGAGAAATACGAGAAGTCGAGGAGCTAGATCATGAGCGCACAAACCCTCAACCGCATCAGCGGCCGCGTCGTGCTCGGCCTGTCTCTCTTCGCCATGCTGCTCGTCGTTGGGGCCACTATTCTCGCGCTCGTCGGCCGGTTCAATCCGGCGCCCGGCGGCGACGAGGGCACGCCCGCGCATCTGTTTCAGCTCGCCATCGTCCTGCTGATGCCGGCGGGCCTCGCGTACTTGATGTCGGCGGACTGGGCGAAGCCCGCGCGCGTCGTGAAGGGGCTCATCCTGCCGGCGCTCGCGCTCGTCGTCGCGTTCGCGACGCTGTTCTACATGGAAAACGTCCGCTGACCGGGCGCTACTGCCCGCATCCGCGGGCCAGCGCCGACGCCGATGGCGGCAGCGGCGTCACATTCATGTACTGAACTTTCGGCGGCATCGTCGGCGCGAGCGTGATCGCCACGCGCAGCGCGCCGCGCTCGCACGTCATCGTCCAGGACCCGCGCAGAGCGTTCTCGACCGCGAAGCCCTCGGCAGGCCGGCATACGCCGTACTGCTCGCGGTAACGATCGAGCTGGGCCCGGCGATGCGCCTTGTCGCTGTCCATGAAGAGGTTGACCGCGGCGATCCTGTCGGCCACGGCGTCGTCCCACTGCATAACCAGATTCGTCACGTCCTGCTTGGCGGCCACGAGCGCGGCGCTCGGCGCCGGCTGCCGGCGCGTGAGCGCGCCCGTACGGGCGAGCGCGGCGATCGCCTGATCGATCACGCCGCCGGCGCCCGTGTACGTGAGACTGCCCATCGAGATGAAGCCGATGCCCTCATCGGGCAACCACCGCATCTCCGAGCCGAAGCCCGGCAGCCCGCCGGTGTGCGACACGATCGCGCGGTAGTCGCAGTTCTGACGGATGCCAAGGCCGAATCCATATCCGCCCGAATTGAGCCGCAACGTGCCGTCGGCGGCCACCGACGCGGTCGCCGGCCTCGGACGCTGCACCTGCTGCATCTCACGAAGGGACGACCGCTTCACCGGGCCGGTGTCCGCCTCGTCTCGCGCGGGCCACGCGCTCATCAAGAACGCGACATAGCGGCCGAAGTCGCGCGTCGACGTGAGCATGCCGCCCATGGATCCGAACGCGCCATCGGGTAGCGGCGGCTCTTCCCTCCACTGGTTGTCCTCCCAACGGTAGCCGTGCGCGAGACGATCGGCGGGCACGTTTCTCGCCTCCAGCGTCGTGGCCGACATGCCAAGCGGCTTCAGGATGTTGTCGGTCACATAGCGCGCGTACGGCACGCCCGAGACGCGCGAGACGACGCGGCCGAGGATGGCGAAGCCGTAGTTGGAGTACTCGTAGTTGGTGCCCGGCGAGGTCGAAAACGGAATGCCGGCCGCGAGCATCTTCGTGAACTCCGCCTCGCTCACGGCGAGCTGCTGGTCTCCCCACGGGTTGTCTTCGGGGAACCCCGTGGCGTGCGACATCAAATGGCGCAGCGTCAGCTTCGGCGAATCGGACGTGGGGTATTTCAGCGACGCCAGTTCGGGAACGTACTTCTCGGCCGCGTCGTCGAGCGCCAGCTTCCCTTCGTCGCGTAACTTGAGGATACAGAGCGCGGTGAAGCTCTTTGTCATCGACGCGATGCGAAACACCGTGTCGTCGGTGATCGGCGTCTTGCCCGCCAGCTCGCGGACGCCCGCCCGGCCGGTGTGCACCAGTTGGCCGTCGATCAGCACGCCATAGGTGATACCGGGCACGTGACCGCGCTCGGCGAAATCGGCGAAGAGCCGGTCAATGTCCGGAAACGCCGCCGAGAGTTGACGGACGCGGTCCGACTGGGCGCGTCCTTCCACGCCCGCGCCCGCCGCCAGCGCCAGGGCCGCCGCCACAATCGTGCTGCTCAGTTGTTTCACCACGCGCCACCTCGAGCGAGATGGTAGCGGAAGATCGGGCCTATCGCCGGACCGGAATCGCCCGTCGTCCGCGGACGCGCCACATCCAATAGAACATCGCGACGAACACCAGAAGCACGGGCAGGGCGCGCATCATCGGCGTCGTGAAGAACTCCGGGAGCACTTTGGCGACGCGCGCGCGAATCGAGAAGAAGGACCCCGCTGCGATGAAGAGCGCGAAGCACATCCGCCAGAGATGACGCGCGAGCCGCGGACCGCCGCGCAGCGGACCCGACCGCATCACGCGGATGTCGCCGAAGGCCGACAGCCCGATCACCGTGGCGAGAAAGAGCGGCATGAAGAACGGCACGCCATTCAGCGTCCGCCCCGGATTGCCAAACGCTTTCAGGCCAAAGTAGGCGTTGAGGGTCACGAGGCCGATCGCCACGACCAGAGCGCCGGCATTGAGCCAGCGGGTCGCGGACGAGACCGGCCGCACGGTCGTGAGCGCCGTTATGACGAAGTACGCGCTCATGAAACCGCCGATCACATTGGCGTCAGTCGGGCTGCGGAGAAACGCAAGCGTGGAGCCGCTGACGCCCATCGCCAGCATCGCGTAGACAAACAGCCGGCCGCTCCCGCGGTGAAGCCAGGCGCCCTTCTGTGCCAGCAGCGCCACGCCGCCGAGCAGGATCGCCAGCCCGCCGGCGGCGACGTGAATGGGTAACAACAGCGGCACGGAAGTCCGCAGGGATAGACGCGAAGCGGCTGCCGCGTGTTCCTCGGAGAATCAGCGGCCCGCGCCGCCCACCGCCGGCGGCACGTGCACCGGATACGCCTTCTCACCGGCGAGGATCTTCACCGCCAGCCGGCTCTCCTTCAGCGGAATCGGGCACGTCGTGTAGGGATTGAACGCGCACGGCGGGTTGTAGGCTTCGTTGAAGTCGAGCACGGTCGTGCCATCGGGATTCAGATTCGAATAGAGAAAGCGCGCGGCTTCGTATGTCTCCTGACCACTCGACGCGTCTTTGAAGACGATGTAGAAGCGGTTGGGCCGCGTCGTGAAGGGACGCACGCTGAGCTTGTGTCCCTGGAGCGTGAACTCGATCACGCCTTCGGTCTTGTACGAATCGATGTCGCCAAACGTGTTGAGCACCTGGAGCGAGCGCGGCTCGGCGTCTTTGACGAACCTGCCGGTCACGCGATACGCCGGATCGATCGGAAACCAGGTGAACCCGAGAAATCCCGTCGCGAGCGGACCCTTCGGATCCCGCACGCGCAGCGACCGATGCTCGCCGCTGACATGCACGGCCATCCGCACGTCTCCCACGGTCAGCTCATCGCTTCTCGTTCCGCCATCGTCGCGCAAGTCGACGGGACCGGCGAGCGGCTTGCCGTTGAGATTCACCGCCGCGAGCGCGCGGCGATCAGGCTCGAAGCGAACGGCCTGGCCGGCGAGCACGAAGACACCGAGCGACGCCGGCACGGGTGCGGGCAACGGAATGTCGTGACCTGATCCGCTGCCGGCGGTGTTTCGCCCGGGCTTAAATTGATGCAGACCCGCGATGCTGACCCAGTCGCGGCGATAGTCGACTTCGTGTTTGTCGCGCCAGGCCTGCACTTCCGCGACGTGCGCCGCGGCTTCAGCCGGCGTCATCGCGGCCGGACCCGGCGAGCCGCACGCCACGGCTGAAGCGACGACCAGCGGGAGCCACACCTTCATTTGACGCATCCCGGCACTGTCTCACAAACCGCAGCCACTCGGAAACCGGCGGAGTCTAATATGCAGGCTTCACCGACATGCGCCGATCAACACTCGCCTTTCTCCTGGCGGCCGCCGTCTCGACGAACGCGCAACAGCCGCAGAAGGACAGCGCCGTCATCGGCGTCGTGATCGACGCCGCAACGGGCGCGCCGATCGCCGGCGCCATCGTCACGCTGCGGCCCTCGAATCCGGACTTGCGCGTGCCGCTAGACAGCGTGACCGAGCGCGCCATCACGACCAACGACGGCGAGTTCGTCTTCGGCCCCATCGGTGCGGCCAGCTACAACCTCTCGGCGTCGGGCGCGGGATACCTGGGCAGCGGCAACGGGCGCCAACGGCCGGACGGTCCGACACAGCCGGTCAACGTCGGTGAGCGGGAAGTCGTCGATGGCCTCACGATCAAAATGTGGAGAACCGCGGTCGTCGGCGGCACCGTCACCGATGAATTCGGCGAGCCGGTGGTCGGTTGCCTCGTGAATGTCGTCCGCAGGACATGGGCGGCCGGGCGCCCGCGATTTGAAGTTGTCGGCACGCCCGCGACTGACGATCGCGGCGTGTACCGGATCGCAAACCTGACGCCCGGCGAGTACGCCGCGTTCGTGCCCGGGATGCGCG
>SCUN01000011.1 GCA_004297655.1 Acidobacteriota bacterium
GGGTGAATACGAGGAAGTGCCGTCGATATGAGTGAACAGCGCAAGATTCGCGTCGTCATCGCCAAGCCCGGACTCGACGGGCACGACCGCGGCGCCAAGGTGATCGCCCGGGCGTTGCGCGATGCCGGCATGGAAGTGATTTACCTGGGGCTCCGCCAGACGCCCGACCAGATCGTGGCGGCCGCGCTGCAGGAGGACGCCGACGTCATCGGTCTGTCGATCCTGAGCGGCGCGCACATGCACATCTGCCCGCGCGTGATGCAGCTGCTCAAGGAAAAAGGGCTCGAGCACGTGCTGGTCGTGATCGGCGGGATCATCCCCGATGTGGACCTGCCGAAGCTCGCCGAGATGGGCGTGAAGGGGATCTTCCTCCCCGGCACGCCGATGCAGCACATCGTGGACTTCATCAACGGCCACGTCGCGCCGCGCGCCGAGGCGGTCTAACCGTTCATGAGCGCCACGCTGCTCCTGGCCGATGACAGCGTCACGATCCAGCGTGTCATCGAGCTGACCTTCGCCGACGAGGACATCCGTGTCGTCGTCGCCAACGACGGGCAGCAGGCGATTCAGAAGGCCGAAAGCGAGCACCCGGATATCGTGCTCGCCGATGTGGGGATGCCGCGCGTGGACGGCTACGGCGTCGCGAGCCACATCAAGGGGTCCGCGTCGCTGCGGCACATTCCCGTGCTGCTGCTCGCCGGGGCGTTCGAGCCGATCGACGATGCGCGGGCGCGGGCGAGCCGGTGCGATGGCGTGCTCGTGAAGCCGTTCGAACCGCAGGTGCTCGTGGCCCGCGTGCGTGAACTGCTGGCCAGAGGGGCGGCCGAGCCGGCGCCGAGTGTGGCGGCCGCGCCGGTGCCGGCGCCGCACGTGCTGGCGCCGCAGGACGAAGTGGCGTCGCCGCCCTTGAGCGTGACGGCGGCGGAGCCCGAGCCGGCCCCGGCCGAACCGGTGTTTGATCTTGGCGAAGTAGACACCGCGCCGGCTGAACCCGTCGCGGCTCTCGAAGGTGACGATGTGGTGAACCGAAATGGCGAACATGTGCCGAGGCAGGCACGCACGGTGCTGCCGCCCCCGGCCGATCGACTCGAATCCGAACTCGACATGCTCGATGCGGCGCTGTCGCGCCTCGATCCGACCGCGCATCCGAGCGAACTCGATGAAGCGACCGCCTCCGACTTCGCGCGCGATCTGAACGAGCTGCGCCGCGAGCACCGGCCCGACGACGAGCAGCCGCGTCCGGCGCGGCCGAGCTTCGGTGGTTGGGATCTGCCGGGGCCGGGGAGCGGCGAGGCCGTCCATGCCCGGCCGATCGACATCATTGCCGAGGAAGTTCAGTTGATTCAGCCGCCGGCGCCCGTCGCGCCGGTCGTTCCGGTGGCTCCGGTTGTTCAGGCGCCGCCGCCCGTCGTCGCTCCAGCGGCGCCGCCTGCGCCGGCCCCGCTGGTTCACGTGCCTGTCGCGGCAACGCCAGTGCCGGCGCCCACGCCCGTGCCGCCGGCGCCCGTCGCCGTTGAACCCGCGCACTCCGCACCCGCGCACCCAACACCTGCGCACCCGGCACCCGCAGCACCAGCCGCACCCGCTGCACCGGCCGCACCTGTAGAGAAACCCACCCTCGCCGCCGCGTTCAGCGCGCTACTGGCCGCCGAGCGCGCGCAGCCCGCGGTCAGAGTCGGCCCGAAGTCGGCTCAGCTGTCGGAAGCCGCGATCGAAGAAGTCGTGCGGCGCGTGCTCGCGCGCATGACCAACGACACCGTCAGCCGCGTGGTGCTCGAAACCGCCGAGCGGCTGATTCGCGAGGAAATCGCTCGCACGAAGGATCCATCCGGACGTTGATGCCCACGATTCCCGAGAAACCCGCACTCGAAGGCCTCGAACAGAAATGGACGACGCGCTGGCAGGACGACAAGACATACGCCTTTGACCGCGCGCGCCCGCGCGACGAGGTCTACGCGATCGACACGCCGCCGCCGACAGTGAGCGGGTCGCTGCACGTCGGCCACGTGTTCTCCTACACGCACACCGACATCGTCGCGCGCTTCCAGCGCATGCGCGGCCGGAGCGTGTTCTATCCGATGGGGTGGGACGACAACGGACTGCCGACCGAACGGCGCGTGCAGAATTACTACGGCGTGCGCTGCGATCCGTCGCTGCCGTACGACCCGGCGTTCCGGCCGCCGCCGAAGCCCGAGAAGAAGGCGATTTCGATTTCGCGGCCCAACTTCGTCGCGCTGTGCGCCGAGCTCACGACCGAAGACGAGAAGGTCTTCGAGGACTTGTGGCGCCGCCTCGGCGTGTCGGTGGACTGGTCGCTGACCTACGCGACGATCAGCAAGTCGTCGCAGCGCGTGTCGCAATTGGCGTTTCTCCGCCTGCTTAATCGCCAGCTCGCGTACCAGCTCGAGGCGCCGACGCTGTGGGATGTGGATTTCCGGACCGCGGTCGCGCAGGCCGAGCTGGAAGACCGCGAGCAGCCGGGCGCGTACCACAAGATCCGATTCGTGATGGGCGATGGCGCCATTGAGATCGACACCACGCGGCCCGAGCTGATTCCGTCGTGCGTCGCGCTCGTGGCGCATCCCGACGACGAGCGGTACAAGCCGCTCTTCGGCACGCACGTGCTGACGCCGCTCTTCAAGG
>SCUN01000107.1 GCA_004297655.1 Acidobacteriota bacterium
TGCGACGACGACGTCGGCAAGCCGAAGAACCACGTGATCAGGTTCCAGGTGATCGCGCCGAGCAGACCGGCCAGGATCACGGCCGACGTGATCATGTCGAGATCGACCATGCCCTTGCCGACCGTCTTCGCGACACTGGTGCCGACGACCGCCAGCGCGGCGAAGTTGAAGAACGCCGCCCAGAGCACCGCCTGCCCCGGCGACAGCACGCGCGTAGACACCACCGTCGCGATGGAATTCGCGGCGTCATGAAAGCCGTTGATGTAATCGAAGATCAGGGCAACGACGATGATGACGATCAGGATCGTCGAGAGCGTTCCCATCGCGCTAGCTGTACTTCACGACGACGCTCTCGATGACGTTCGCGACGTCTTCGGTGGCGTCAGTGATCAACTCGAGCTGATCCAGGAGTTCCTTCCACTTCATCAGGAGGATCGGATCGGTGACGGTGTCGAAGAGCGCCTCGATCGACTCCGCGTAGGTGCGGTCCGCCTCGTTCTCGAGCCGGTTGATCTCGACCGCGTGCGGCGTGACGGGACGCTGGGCGGCGAGCGCTTCGATGGCCGACGCCATGGACTTGGCCGACGCGGAGACGGTGTGCGACAGCTCGCGAGCGCCGCGCGGCATCTCGCGGATCTTGTAGAGCCGCACGAGCGAGGCCGAGTGATCGATGGCGTCCATCACGTTGTCCATGGACGTCGCGAGCGAATAGAGGTCCTCGCGGTCGAACGGCGTGACGAACGTCCGATGCAGGCGTTGGATCGTGTCATGCGTGATCGTGTCGCAGCGGTGCTCGGCGTCGCGGATCGCGTCGACCTTCGCGCTGTCCGGCGGGTCGGTCGCCAGCATCGCCTCCAGATCGAGCGCGGCCAGCCGAATCTCTTCAGCCATCGCCTTGAACAGATCGAAGAATTGCTCGTCGCGGGGGATGAGTCGGAATTTGAACGCCACGGCGGGAGTTTACAATGCCGTTACCGCCATTCAACGGCGCCCGCCAAGACGTAACACGGAATTAACGCACCCGTAACTGCCGGGCAATCGGCACCCTCTACCGTGGCGGTGTGGCCGGAATCACCAGGATCCTCGTCGTCGAAGACGAAACTGACATCGCCGAGCTGATCAAACACGCCCTCGAACGCTCGGCCGGGCTGTCGGTGAGCATCGTGGCGTCGGGCGACGCCGCGCTGAAAGCGGCCGCGGACGCCCCGCCGGACCTCATGATCCTCGACCTCAACCTGCCGGTGCTCAGCGGCTCGGAGGTGTGCCGCATCCTCCGGGCGCGGCCGGCCACCGCACAGGTGCCGATCATCATGCTGACGGCCAGAACCAGCGAAGCCGATCGCGTGTCGGGCCTCGATCTCGGCGCCGACGACTACATCACCAAGCCGTTCAGCCTCAAGGAACTCGCTGCGCGCGTGCGCGCCGTGCTCCGGCGGCGGGGGCGCGCCGACGACGGCGCCGCCGCGGTCTACGAGGGCGCGCATCTCCGCGCGGATTTCGAGGCGGTCGCCGTCCACGTGGACGGCGATCCGGTCAAGCTCACCCGCCGCGAGTTCGAGCTCCTGAAATTCCTCGTCGAGAATCGCAACCGCGTGATGTCGCGCGACCGGCTGCTCGAACGCGTCTGGGGCTACGACCGCGACGTCGAGACCCGCTCCGTCGACGTCCACGTGGGCCGCCTCCGCGCCAAGCTCGGCGCCGCCGGCCCGCAGATCGAAACCGTGGTCGGGCTCGGATACCGCTTCGTCGAATAGAATCCAATCAATGAACGACGTCCTCACGATCATCCTGGGGGGTGGTCGCGGCACCCGGCTCTTCCCGCTGACCCACCTGCGGTCGAAGCCCGCCGTGCCGATCGGCGGCAAGTACCGGCTGATCGATATCCCGATCAGCAACTGCCTCCACGCCGGCCTGAAGAAGATCTTCGTGCTCACGCAGTTCAACTCGGCGTCGCTCAACCGGCACATCTCCCAGACCTACCGGCTCGATCTGTTCTCGAGCGGCTTCGTCGAAGTCATCGCCGCCGAGCAGACGCCGGAAGGCGAACAGTGGTTCCAGGGCACGGCCGACGCGGTGCGCCAGGCCACGCGGCACTTCGGCCAGATCGACGCGGAGTACTACCTGATCCTGGCCGGCGACCACGTGTTCCGCATGGACTTCGGCGAGCTGATCAACGCGCATATCGAGCGCGGCGCCGACATCACGATCGCGGCGCAGCCGGTCACGCCCGACGACGCGACGCAGATGGGGATCTTCCGGTTCGACGGCGCGGGGCACATCTCGGGATTCGAAGAGAAGCCCGCGCCCACCCGTCTCGGCGAGATGCGCACCAGCGTGCCGTCGGGACCGATGGCGCGCAACATCACGTCCGACAAGCCCTTTCTCGCCTCGATGGGCATCTACGTGTTCTCGCGCGACGTGCTGCACGAAGTGCTCGCGCGCGACCGGGCCGTCGACTTCGGCCGCGAGATCATCCCGCACGCGCTGTCCACGCACCGCGTCAACGCGCATCTCTACAACGGCTTCTGGGCCGACGTCGGAACGGTGTCCTCGTTCTACGACGTCAACCTGATGCTGACGCAGCACGGCGCGCCGTTCAATTTCTTCCACCCGACGCGCCCGATCTACACGCGCCCGCGCTTTCTGCCGGCGACGCAGATCCACAAGAGCGAGATCGACGAGACGCTCGTCTCGGAAGGCTGCTACATCGACAACGACTGCCGCATTTCGAACACGGTCGTCGGCATCCGCACCGTCGTGCAGCCGAACGCGCGCATCACGCGGTCGGTGCTGCTCGGCGCCGACTTTTACGAAGAGGCGCACGGCGACATCCCGCTCGGCATCGGCAAGAACACCGTGCTCGACCGCGTCATCGTCGACAAGAACGCGCGCATCGGCGACGACGTCAAGCTGGTCAACGAACGCGGCATCCAGCACGCCGACGGCGACGGCTACCACATCCGATCCGGCATCATCATCGTGCCGAAAGGCGGGGTGGTGAAGAGCGGCACCGTGGTCTGACGATGGCGGAGACGGCCAAATGCGTGTACTGCCGCGCCGAACCGGTCTCGGAGCGGTATCGTCCGTTCTGCAGCGAGCGCTGCAAAATGGCGGATCTCGGCCGATGGCTGAAGGGCGACTATGCCGTGCCGGCGATTGATAACCGTGGGATTGATAAGTTAGAGAGTGGTGATCTTGAAATTGGGCAATTGGAAACTGAGGACGACCAATGAAACGAGCCACAGCCGTCTTCGCGTCGCTCTTGATCCTGAGTGCCTGCCTTCAGGCTCAGACCACGTTCGATAGCGCGAAAGCCTGGGCGCACCTGCAGGCCATGGTCAACATCGGGCCGCGGCCGGCCGGGTCTGCGGAGTTGCGTCAAACGCGCGCGTACATCACGCGGCAGATCACGGCGATCGGCTTGAAGGTCGAGGAGCAGCCCTTCACCGCCGACACACCTTACGGCAAAGTCGACATGGTCAATCTGATCGTGCGCCTGCCTGGCAAGCGTCCGGACAAGATCCTCTTCACCGGCCACTACGACACAAAACCCATGCGCGACACCGTGTTCGTCGGCGCGAGCGACGGCGCGTCGAGCGCGGCCATGCTCATCGAGCTCGCGCGCGTCTTCAAGGACCGCACCCGCGAGTTTACGTATGAGTTCGTCTGGCTCGACGGCGAAGAGGCGTTCTGCCTCGATTGGTCCGAATGCGGCAAGCCGGGGTCGCCCGACAATACCTACGGCAGCCGCTTCTACGTCCAGGCCGCCCAGAAGGCCGGCGTGACGGCGTCCTTCAGGGCCAACATCCTCGTGGACATGGTCGGCGACAAGGACCTGCGCATCATGCGCGAGTCGAAATCGACGAAGTGGCTCGTGGACATCGTCTGGGCCGCCGCGAAGCGGCTGGGCCACGGCGCGATCTTCGCCGACGAATCGACGCCGATCGAAGACGACCACGTGCCGTTTCTCGACGCGGGCATCCCGTCGGTGGACATCATCGACCTCGACTACCCCGCCTGGCACAACACGAACGGCCGGGACACGATCGACAAGGTCTCGGCCAAGAGCCTCCAGATCGTCGGTGACGTGATCGTCGCGGCCGTGCCGGACGTTGAGAAGCGCCTACTGAAGTAGCGCGCGAATCTCCGCTTCCGTCAGGATCGTCGTCGAGCCCTTCGCCTTCGCGAAGATGCGCTCCACCAGCTCGTCGGTCGCGGGGATGCCGCGCTTCTCCAGCCAGTACACGACATTGGACTTGCCGGACATCGGGCCGATCTCGATCACCTGCTCCCGTCCGACGAGACTCGCCGGGACCGCGGCGTAGACCGCGTCGGCGAGCACGCGGTCGTTCTTCCGGAACGCCTTGATCACCGCCGCCGCGTGGACGCCGGTCGCCGTGCGATACGCGTCGCGGCCGATGACCGGGTAGTTCGGCGGAATCTCCGTGCGGGTGGCCGCCGCGGTGACCTCGCAGTACTCGCCCAACCGCGTGAGATCCGACGTGCGGAGCCCCATCAGTACCAGGTTGACCAGGAGCAGATCCATCGGTGTGTTGCCGACGCGCTCGCCGATGCCGAGCGCCGCGCCGTGCAGCCGCGTCGCGCCGGCGTCCATCGCCGCGAGCGAGTTGATCACCGCGAAGTCGCGGTCGCGATGGCCGTGCCAATCGATGCCCACCCGCCCGGTGGATCCGCACTCCTCGATGACCGACGCGACGAACTTCGTCACGGCCGCGGCGCCCTCCGGCGTGGCGTGCCCGACCGTGTCGGCGATGCAGAGCCGCGACGCGCCAGCGCGAATGGCCGCCGAGAACAGCCGGCGAAGCGACTCGGGGTCGGCGCGCGTCGTGTCCTCGGTGACGTACATCACCGGCAGCCCTTCCTTCACGGCGAACGTGATCGCCTCTTCCGTGAGCTGTTGCAGACGGTCGAGCGTCCAGTCCTCCGCGTACTGCCGGATCGGGCTCGACCCGATGAACGCGCAGCATTCGATGGCCACGCCTGTCCGCTGCGAGATTTCCACGACGGGCCGGATGTCGGCGAGTACGGTCCGTGCGGCGCAGTTAGGCGTGACCTTCAGCTTCGCGCTGACGATCTCGCGCACGAGCCGCTCGACGTCGGCGACGACATGCGGGCCGGCGCCCGGCAGGCCGACGTCCGCGGTCTCGATCCCGAGCGCGTCGATCAAGTGCAGGATGCGGAGCTTGTCGTCGATCGAGGGCGAGGTCACCGACGGCGACTGCAGGCCGTCGCGCAGCGTCTCGTCGTCGAGCATCACGCCCGGCGGCCGAACGCTCGTCCGGCCTGCGGTGTTCCAGTCGTAGATCAGTGGATGCATGAGATGTTCAGAAGCTCCGGCGTTTCGCCAGCCAGATGGTCGCCCAGCCGGACGCCGCCACGAACACGGCCCACGCAGACGCCGTGATCGCGGCGTCGTGCGATGTCTGGCGCATGATCGCGTCGAGCGAGGCCGCCGGCCCATCGCCGGCTCGCGCCATGGCCTCGCGCATGAAATATTCCTTCGTGCCCCGGGTGATCAGGATGTCGTAGATGCCGGACCACACGGCGGCCGCCACGCCCACCCACCACAGGATCAGCCAGCGCGCGCGCACGTCTACGCTTCGGCGCGATAGCGCACGATCATCGCCGTGATGTCGTCGCTTTGCGGCGCTCCCGCGGTGAACGCGCGCACGCCGGCGATCAGCTCGTCCACCAGCCGCGGCGCATCGATGTCGCCGTCGGCGGTTCGCGCCGTCTCGATGACCGACAGCAGCCGGTCGTCGCCGAATTCCTCGCCGGTCGCGCTCATCGCCTCCGACACGCCGTCGCTGAAGACGACGATGCGATCGCCGGATTGGAGTTCGGCGGTGCCTTGCGTGTAGGTCAAGCCGGCCAGAAGGCCCACCACCGGACCGCCCTCTTCCAGCCGGCGCACGCCGCCGGGCCCGACGATGAACGGCGGGTTGTGGCCGGCGTTGCAGTAGCGCAGATGGCCGTTCTTGCTCATGACGCCGAAAAAGAGCGTCGCGAACCGCGACTCGATGCCGCGGCGGTAGAGCGCCATGTTCACGCGGCCGACGACCGAGGCCGGCTCATCGGCGCCCTGCGCCTCGAGCGCGAACATGCCCTGGAGCAGCGCGCTCAGGAGCGCCGCGGGCGGCCCTTTGCCGGCGACGTCGCCGAGCATGAACGCGAAACATCCGGTGGACTGCTCGGCGTAGTCGAAGAAATCGCCTCCGATCGAGCGGCACGGCACCGTGGCGGCGGCCGCCTCGACGAACGATCGGTTCACCGACGTGCGCGGCAAGAGCATCGCCTGGATCTCGGCGGCGATCTTCATTTCCTGCTCGAGGCGCGCCTTCTCGGCGGCCTCGCGATAGAGACGCGCGTTCTCGATCGCGACGGCCGCTTCGGTCGCCAGCGTCTCGAGCGCCGTGCGCGTGGACGATGAGAGCAGGGTGCCTTTCTCGCGGCTGTCGAGATAGAGAACGCCGATGCGGCGGTCTTCCCCGCCGGCGCTCGCGTCGTCCACATATCGCACCAGGTGCAGCGGCGCGCAGAGCACGTGACGGATGCCGAGTGCGACGGTGCCGGCGTGAACATCCGCCATGTCGCTGTCGAGCAGGTCGGCGACGACCTGGGTCGTGCCGGTCGTGAACGCGGCCTCGGGAATCTTGCGGCTCGTCTGGAACGTGGCGGCCGTCAGGGTCTCGCGCGAGCGGCCGCGCGCCAGTTTCAGTTCGAGGCCGGAGGCCGGGCCGACGCCCGCGAGCATGATGAATCCGCGTTCGGCGCCGGAGATCGAGATGGCGGTATCGAGCACGAGACCGAGCACGTCCTGGAGGACGCGGCCGGAGCCGAGCGCGCGCAAACCCTCGAGCAGCGCCGCGACCTGCCGGAAGTCGCCGACCGCGCTGGTGCTGCTCTTGAACTGCGAGGCCGCCATGTCCTCGGTCGCGAAGACGAGGTCGGCGCCGCCCCCGCGGCCGATCCGCACCTGATCGCCGGCCTTGAGCGTGTGTTCACTGATTTGCGTGCCGTTGACGAACGTGCCGTAGCGCGACGCCTTGTCGCGAAGAATCCAGTTCTCGCCGGCGCGCACGATCTCCGCGTGTTCGCGCGAGACCTCGCTGCCCGAGAGCGGGAGGTGGTTCGTTTCGCGACGGCCGATGGTAAACGGCGTCGGATCGATCACGACGCGGCGATCGCCCGTCGTGTCTCTGACGTCAAGATGTGCCACACACGCTCCCGATTAGCGGTACCGCATCCACCACCAGATCGCGCCGGCGAGGATCGCGATGACCGCCGCAATCAACCAGGTATTGTAGGCCGAAGCCTTCGCCCCGGCCCCACGGCCCGGGCTGACCCGGCGGGCGGGCGCCGGGGTGGCCGTCGCCGCGCCGCATTTGTAGCAAATGATCGCCTTCGCGGCGATCTCCGTGCCGCACTGCCGGCACACCATCGGCGTGTACTCCGTTCGCTATACTGCTGGCGGGCGCATGTTTCCGCTTCGCGATGTCATTCCCTCACGCACCACGCCGTTTGTCACATTCTCTCTCATCATCGCAAACGGGCTCGTCTTTCTTTACCAGCTGACGCTCACCTCCGGCCAGTTGAACGCCTTCGTCGCGGCGACGGGCATCGTGCCGGCGGAGACCGGCTGGCTCTCGGTCCGGCTCCTCTCGTCGATGTTCGTCCACGCCGGACCATCGCACCTCATCAGCAACATGCTGTTTCTGTGGATCTTCGGCGACAACGTCGAAGACCGCTTCGGCCACGGCCGCTATCTGACGTTCTACCTGCTGGCCGGCATGGCCGCCGGCGTGGCCCAGGCCCTGGCCGTGCCGAACGCGCTCGTGCCGATCATCGGCGCCAGCGGCGCCATCGCGGCGGTCATGGGCGCGTACTTCGTCCTTTTTCCGAAATCGCGCGTCGTGATGCTGATCTGGCTGGTCTTCTACATCGACTTCGTGGAGATCCCCGCCGTACTGTTCCTCGGCTTCTGGTTTCTCTTCCAGTTCCTCGGCGGCATCGGGTCGGCGGCGTCCGCGGTGTCGGGCGGCATCGCGTTCTTCGCGCACCTCGGCGGATTTGTCACGGGCGCCGCGCTCGGACGCGTGCTCGCGCGCCCCGAACGCGCCGACGTCAGTTGGTGGGATCCGCCGAAGCCGCCTTCGGATCTTTGAGCCGCGCGCGCACGTCGCGCGAGACGGTCGCCAGTTCGATGATCAGCGCCTCCCAGGCCGGCTGGTACTCTTCCGGCTTCATCTGCGCCTTGCGCTTCTTGAGCGCGTCGAGCTGCAGCAGCAGCTGCTCCTGTTTCTGGACCATTTGCTGCAGCTCGGGGTCGGCCGGCCGGGAGGCGATCACCGCGTCGACGAACGTCACGCTCGCCAGCGTCCCGTCCTTACCCTCGCCCGTCGCCTGCCGCCCCGTGCCGTCGCCGTCATCGTCGAGCACGGCGTGCTCGGGCTGCATGAGTCCCTTTTGCTCGTAGGTCTGCCGCACGACGCGCGACGCATAGGCGAACGCTTCCCACATCGAGATGCGCGAGTCCTTGTCGAGATCGGCCGTGGGCGCGCCGAGCGCCTGCACGAACGCGTCGGCAAACACGGTGTCGAACTTCTGCCCCGGCTGATCGGTGGCGGTGATGACGATCCGGTTCGGAGCGGCGAGCGCCTTGATGAACGGTGAACTCGCCGGCGTCGTGTTGACGAAGACGACTTTGCCCTGCGCCGGGCCGAGGAGTTCGGCCCACTGCCCGGCCGTGAGATCCGGACCGACCAGATTGAACTTCGCGTCCGTGCCGTCCCAATTGCCGTGCCCGAGCAGCAGCACGAACAACGTGTCGAGCGGTTTGACTGCGGCCGTGAAGCGCGCCAAGGCGGATTTCACGTCAATGGCGGTCGCTTTGCCCTCGCCGCCCTCCGGCGTCGACGCGAGCACGATCAGATGGTCTTTGTCGAGCTTGTAGTCGTCGCTAAAGCGCGCTTTAAGAGACGTGAGCAATCGCCGCTGTAGATCCGCGTGCGCCTGATCCCCCGGCGCACCCTCGACCAGCAAGGCGAACCGTTGTCCTGACTGCGCGAAGGCTGGAGCATGAACTGCGAACATCGCACAAAGAGCGAGCGCGGTACGAACCCCCAGGCGTTTCATCATCGAACCGCCTTTCCGATAGCGGCGAGCAGCAGATCCTGCGCGCGCGCGAAGGTCGGTGCCTGTTCCAGCGCGATGAACGCTTCCTTCTTCGCGTCGTCCTTCCGCCCGGCCTTGAGGTACGCCTCGCCGAGATCCGTATGGGCTTCGGCCAGATTCGCCGGGCCGAGCGCCAGCGCGGACGCGAACTCGATGATCGCGCGCTCCGTGCGGTTCTGCGCGAGCTCGCGGCGGCCGAGCTGGGTGTGCGCGTCGGCGTCGAACGGATCGAGATCGGCGATGCGCGTCAGCGCGAAGTCGAGCTCCGCCGTCGCACCGCCATCGGCCGCCAGCGTCGCCAACGTCCGCGCCGCCGACAAGTTGTCGTGATCGTAGTCGAGCAAGTGCCGCAGGTGCTTCCGCGCGGTCGTCTTGTCGCCGGCTTCGGCGGCCATCTCGGCCAGCAACGCGAAGGGGCCATCCTCGCCACCGGCCGCCGGCGCCAACTGCGCCGCGCGCTCGAGCGCGCGTTTCGCCTCGTCGGCCTGCCGCGCCTGCAGCGCCGCGGCCGCGTACGTCGTCTGCGCGATGTAGCTCCCCTGTTGCGCCTCCGCTCGGGCCTTGAGACCAGCCACGTCATCGTCCGCGACCTTCGGCGCCGGGTCCTTCAGCGCGTCGCGCAGCGAGCCGAATCGCTGATCGACGAAGGCGCGGAAGCCTGCTTCGATCTCCGGCACCGTCTTGCCAAACGCCTTCGTGAATGCTTCCGTGTCGTTGGCGCCGGCGGCGTAGCTCGTCAAGAGCGTTCGCAGCGCGGTGACGCCGCCCATCGACTCCAGCTGCTCCGCCACAAGCGACGCTTCGAAGTACGCCATGGCGATCCGGCTCGACAGCTTGAAGCTCTCGCTCAATCGCTTGAACGTGAACTGCGATCCCAGCGCCAGCTCCCGCGAGTACTGCATCGTCAGCTCGCGGCCCCAGGGCGCGCTGCGCCGATGCTCTTCGTACTGCGACAGACCCTCCGTGAGCCATCGCGGCACTTTGTAGTCCGAGAGCTGCAGCGTGAACACGTGGGCGATCTCGTGCCACAGCGTGGCTTGCCAACTGAAATCGCCGGGCGGTCTGGCCTTGGGCGAATCCATGGCCACGACGCGGCCGAAGCACGCGCCCAGCGCGCCGGCGATGCCGGGGAGGCCGATCGTCCGAACGGCAAACTGGTCGTGGTTGTCGAAGATCTCGATGTAGATCGGGCCGCGCGGCTTGAACCCGTAGCGCTCGCTGTATTCCGCGTAGGCCTGCTTGGCGAGCGGCACCGCGTACTGTGTCAACACCGCGGCGCTCTCCGGCGCGAACTTGAAGACAAAGTCACCGTCCTTCACGACCGTGAACTTCTCCAGCGTGTCGAGCATCTGGAGCAGGTTGAACGTGATCGTGTCGTACGGATCGGTCTTGAACGCCGCTTCGAGCTCGGTCCGCGCTTCGGCCTCATCGCCGGTGCGCAGCAAGTACGATCCAAGGTCCGCATGCGGCCCGGCTTCGTCCGGATCGATCTTCACCGCCCCGCGCGCCAGCGTCACAGCGTCGTCGAATCGGTAGAGCTGCGCGGCCTGCGCCGCCACGGCACGCGCCACGACCGGGCTGCGAGGATTGATCGCCGCCGCCTGCGCCAGGATCGGGTCCGCGTCCTTGGCGGTACCCACGGCGTACAGCGCCGCCGCGCGGAGCGCCAGTTCTTCGAGCCATCCCGCGCGAAATGACGCGACCTTGTCGAGCGTCGCTTTCGCCGTCGCGAAATCCTGCGCGGCGATCTGTCGCTCGGCCACAAGCAGCCAGACGTCCGGGGATTTAGGCGCCAGCTGCTGCGTCTTGGTCAACGCCTTGCCCGATTCGTCAGGATCGTCGTCTGCGAGCGCGCGGGCGTTGCCGAGCAAGGCGGGGATCCAGTTCTCGTCCGCACGCAACGCGTCCTGATAGCTGCGCGCCGCCTCGGCGTTCGCGTGCGTCTTCAGAAACAGATCGCCCCACTGCGCCTGCACATCGGGCCGATCGGTCTCCGACGAGCCGATGCGCTGAAAGACGGAGTTCGCCAGATTGACGTCGCCGGTCGCATCGGCGGCCCGCGCGAGCCGCAGGAATCCGTCGGTGTCGAGGTCGGATTGCGACGAGATCACGCGCTGCAGCAGCGCTTCCCCTTCGTCCTTGCGGCCGTGCCTGATCTCGATGAGGCCGAGTTCGACGAGCGCGTCATCATCAGACGTCTCGCCCACCGTCAACGGCGTCAGCGCGCGGCGGGCGTCGTCGTCCTTGCCTTCATAGATCGCGATGAGCGCCGTGGCGACGGCCTTCTTGTTCGCCGTCTCGCGCGACTGCTGAACCAGGCGGCGAGCTTCGTCGGCGTTGCCGTGACCCAGCGCGAACCGCACGGCTCGCGCGAGCGGCACCGGCGCTGCGGCCGTCTGCGGCGCGGGTGACTGCGCCTGCGCGAGGACGCCGGCTGCGGCGAGGAGCACGCAGACTCCGGTCAGCGCGGCGCCGGCCCAGGTCTGTCGAAAGGTTCGTCTCGTCATCGTCATCAACATCAACCCGCCAGGGCGCGTTCCTCGAACCGGATGCGCCGCCACATTAACACGCAGAACACGGCCGTCATCACCGGTCCGGCGACGAACGCGCCCATCATCAGCGCCATGCCCGCCAGTTCGCCGGCCACCGCGAGGTAGTTCGGGTGCGCGATGTACTGGTAGGGACCACTCGTCACGAGGGGCGCCCCTTTGAGCACGCGAACGCGGAACGTCCAACGCTCGCCAAGCGACTGAATTGCCCAGTACTTCAACGCCTTCGCCGCCACGAACAGCAGCGCGCCGGAGACGAAGGCCCCGCTGATTCCGGCCTGCCGCCACCAGGCTTCGACTCCCATGAGGATGAATGACAAGGGGTAGGCAATCGCCATCAACGAATACTGCGGCTCGCGCGGCTCTGTTGCACCCAACTCGGTCAAACGTGCGTCGTGGCGCATCGACACGCGCCACTCGGCGGCCATCAGGCCAATGCTCGCGGCCAGGACAAACATCTGCGCCTTCATGCCGCATCTCCGGCTTCGACGATCATCTTTCTGACAATGCCCGGCGCCACCGCCGCGGCCAGCCCCGCGGCGTAGACTCCCGCAGACGACGCGGTCAGCCTCCGCACCCATCGATTGAACCGCAACTTCGATCCCAGCACCTGCTGCCGCCTGACGTTCAGACGTTCGACAGCCCCGGTCCAGTCGCCCGATTCGAGCACCCGCATCGCCTCGTCGGCAGCGACGAGCGCGCCTCGCATGGCCAGGTTCAGGCCGTCACCCGTCATCGGGTCAACAAATCCGGCCGCATCGCCGACGAGGAATAAACCCGGCAATCCGGCTGACGAGGCATCGACCGCCAGGGGACCCAGGACGCTCACTGGCTCGACCGGCTCGGCGGTCGCGAACCTGCGAGACAGCTCGGGGTCCCGCCGCAGGAACGACCGCATCAGCTCAATCGGCTGCAGACCGGCCGGCGGCCGGTCGACGACGACGCAGACGTTGATGAGGTCACCGGGAACACGAACGGCTCCGGCGTACCAGCCGGCCCTGACGTGCATCTCTCCAATCACCGCTTCAGGGGCCGGGTTATCCGCGTGGAAGTACGCGCCGTACGCCCATCGCCTCGGAGACGCCGGGTTCGCGCCGAGTCCGACCGACCGCGCGACGGCTGAGCGGCGACCATCGGCCGCGATCGTCACCGACGCCGGCATCCGCGTGACGACGCCGGATCGATCGCGGATCACCAGACCCCGCACGGCGACGAAGTCCGCCGAGTCGACGGTCAACGCGCTCTGCGCCGTCAGACCCGGCTCGAATCTCACTCCCGCCGCAACGGCCTGATTCAACAACCAGAGATCGAGGTCGCGCCGACGCACGCTGACGCCGCGCCGGTCGTCGCGGTACCGCGCCACGACTGAGGCGCCCGGACCCGTCACCCGCATGCCGGCAATCGGCAGGCCCATCGCGAGCGCGCCGCCCGTCAGATTGACTTCGCGCAGCAATTCGATCGCGCCGGGATTCAAGGTGTCGCCGCAGAGCTTGTCGCGCGGAAATGTCTCGCGATCAATGAGCAGCACCCGCGCGCCGCGGAGCGCCAACGCGCGCGCCGCAATGGCGCCCGCCGGTCCTGCGCCCGCGATCAGCACATCGAGCATCGTCAGTCCGCTCGACCGAGGACGATGGCGCTGTTCTTGGATCCGAAGCCGAGGCAATTGCAGAGCGCGGTCTCGACCTGACGTTCCCGGGCGGCGTTCGGAATGAAGTCCAGGCCGGCGCAGGCCGGATCCGGATCGATGAGGTTGATCGTCGGCGGGAGGAGGCCGGTCTTCATCCCGAGCGCCGTCGCGACGACGCCGGCGGCGCCGCTGGCGCCTTGCGGGTGACCGATCATCGACTTGATCGACGACCCGCACAGATCGCCGGCGCGATCGCCGAAGAGTCGCGCGACCGACTGCGCTTCGACGGCGTCGTTGAGCTGCGTGGAGGTGCCGTGGTAGTTCACGTAGCCGACATCGGCGGGCGTGCGGCCGGCGCGTTCGATCGCGAGGCTCATCGCGCGCACGATCTCCGTGCCTTCCGGGTCCATCTGCACGCGATGGTACGCGTCGCAGGTCGAGGCGTATCCGTCAACGTAGGCATAGATCTTCGCGCCACGGGCCCGCGCGCGCTCCTCGCGCTCGACCGTCATCAGCCATGCGCCCTCGCCCAGCACGAAGCCGTCTCGCGCGCGGTCGAACGGGCGCGACGCTTCGGCCGGCCGGTCGTTGTACTTCGTCGCGACCGCGCGCATACGCGAGAAGCCGAAGAGCATGCCGGCCGTCACGCAGGCATCGGCCCCGCCAGTCAGCAGCACCTCGGCTTCACCGTGACGAATCATCGACGCGGCGTAGCCGATGGCGTCGGTCGAACTCGTGCATCCCGTCGAGAGCACGTGGCTGATCCCGCGAATGCCCAGCGCAATCGAGATCTCGCTCGAGACGATGCCGACGATGGAGACCGGGATCGCGTAGGGCGAGACGCGATGAAAGTCCCCGGAGTAGTAGTCGCCGTACTGCCGCTCGGCGACGTCGATCCCGCCGGCGCCGCTGCCGACGATCACGCCGAGGTCACGCGACTCCGCGGCCACGATGCCGGCGTCGGCGAGCGCCTCACGCGCGGCGAGGACGGCGATCTTCGAGACCTTCGCGGCCCGGCGCGGCTCGTCGTCGCCGCCGAGCTGGCCGTCGGGCACGGGCGCGGCGATCCGGCAGGCGCTGTGCGCGAGATCGAGTTCGTTCATCGCCCGCGCGCCGCTCTTGCCATTAATGATGGCGTCCCAGAAGACGTCCCGGCCGAGGCCGAATGCGGAAACGACACCGATGCCGGTGATGGCCACGCGGGATGAACTGGGCACACTCCTATAATAGATGTGTGACCCTCATCGCTTGGGCCGGCGCAGCGCTCTTCTTGCTGTCGCTCGTCCATTTCCTGTGGCGCTACTTTTTCACCTTCGGCGCGCCGGCTCTCGGCGCCGGGAGCGACGCCGTGCTGGTGAACGTCGCGCTCTTCAGTGCCTTTGCGCTGCACCACTCGATCCTCGCGAGGACGGGCGTCAAGGCGCTGGTCAACCGCGCGATTGGCGAGGATAACGAACGGACGCTCTACGTATGGGTCGCGAGCCTGTTGTTCATCGGCGTCAACGCGTTCTGGCAGCCGGTGGCCGGCGTGGCGTGGCGTCTCGAGGGTTGGGTCGCGTGGGCGGCCTGGGCCGGCCAGCTCGTGGGTGTCCTCTTCACGGCGTGGTCCGCGTTCACCCTTGGCATCCTCGAGTTGGCCGGCCTTCGGCCGCCCGCGATCAGGAACGGCTTGTCAGTCCGGTCGGATGGTCCTTACGGTTTCGTTCGGCACCCGATCTACTTCGCCTGGCTGTTGCTCGTGTGGTCGGTGCCGTACATGAACGGCACGCGTCTCACATTCGCGGCCATCAGCACGTTGTATGTTGCGCTCGCGGTACCCTTCGAGGAGCGCTCGCTCGTCCGCGCGTTCGGCCGGGAGTACACGCAATACCAGAAGCACGTGCGCTGGCGCATGCTTCCGTACATCTATTAGTTAGTAGCGGTCCGCGCGAAACGGCGCGGGGTCGAAGCGCGGGGGTTCCTTCGTCATCAACTGGGCCAGGAGCAGCCCCGTGCCGGTCGCGGTCTTCAAGCCGGCCATCTGGTGCCCGGTGGCCAGCCAGACGTCGCCGCGGCCGCGCGCCTGCCCGATCACCGGCATCCCGTCGGGCGTGCACGGGCGGAGGCCGCGCCACACTTCGCGCGCGACCGGGGCATCGCCGATGTTCAGCATGCCCTTGGCGCCGCGCACGATCACATCCACGCGCCGCTGATTGATTGAGAAGTCGTTGCGGACCAGTTCGAGCGTGCCCGCGATCCGCAGCGCGTCGGCATGCGGATTCACGGCGACCTTGCGTTCGATCAGGTAGATCGAGCGCTTCGGATGCGGCGTCGCCTTCGGCAGCACCAGCGAATAGCCCTTCGCGCCGATCACCGGCAGGCGCATCCCCAGCATCGCCCCCAACTGCTCCGACCACGGCCCGGTGGCGACGACGATCCGTTCGGCGGAGATGTCACCGTGGGTGGTCCTGAGCATGCGCGGTCCCGATCCGTTGTTCGAGATACCGAAGACTTCCGTGCCCTCGACGAACTTCGCGCCGGCGGCGCGCGCTTCGGCGGCGAGCGCCACGACGGCGGGATACGGCTCGCAATGCGCGTCGTCCGGAAAGAAGTAGCCGCCGACGGTCTTGCCGACGATCGCGGGCTCGCGTTCGCGCACTTCGTCGGCGGTCCAGCGCTCGGCGCGCACGCCGCTCTTCACCACGAGGTCGATGCCGGCCTGGGCGGTGTCGAACGACGCCGCCTTCTCGTAGACCGACAGCAGTCCGTGACGCTCGAAGCCAAACGGCTCCGTGGCGGTCTTCGCGACCTCTTCCCACAAGTCCACGCTGACGCGGCACAGTTCAACCAGCGCGGCCGCGCCGCGCTCGA
>SCUN01000108.1 GCA_004297655.1 Acidobacteriota bacterium
CGGGCCGAATCCCGGCAGCACGATCTCGGTCATCGACCTCAACACGCTGAAAGAGCTGCGCCGCGTCGACGTCAGCCCGCTGCGCCGCCCGCACGGCCTCGCGTTCGCCGACGGCAAGCTCTATTTCACTTCCGAAACCAGCCGCGTCGTCGCGCGCTACGATCCGGCGGTCAACGCGATCGATTGGATCGTCGGCACGGGCCAGACGTCAACACACATGATCTATGCGAAGCCGGACGGCCGGACGCTCTACACGGCCAACATCGGCGGCAACAGCATCTCCGTGATCGAGCGCGGCGCCAACCCGCTGCAAGCCAACGTCACGACAATTCCCGTCGGCAAGGGACCCGAAGGCTTCGATGTGTCGCCCGACGGCAAACAGCTGTGGGCGGCGCACTCGCAGGACGGCGGCGTCTCGGTGATCGACCTCGCGACGAAGGCGGTGGTGGCGACGATCGATGCGAAGACGGGCCGGTCGAACCGGTGCAAGTTCACGCCGGACGGCACGAAGGTGCTGATCTCCGACATCAACAACAACGCGGTGGTCGTGATAGATGTGAAGACCCGCGCCGTCGTCCAGCGGATTCCCGCCGGTCAGCAGCCGCTCGGCATCCTGATGGATCCGGACGGCACACGCGCCTTCGTCGCGTTTTCAGTGGACAACGTCATCGGCGTGCTCGACCTGAAGTCCATGACGTTCGTGGACCGGATTTCCACCGGCGCGGTGCCCGACGGCATGGCGATCCTAAAGTAGGCGCGGACCTTTAGGTCCGCGCTCCCGCCGCGCTACGTGTGCACGCCCGGCGCCTCGTGCCCCGTCCGGTTCACATATTCAATGTATGACCCCGGATAGACGAGCGGCTGCGAGTCCGTCCCGGTCTCGCCGCCCAGCTCGAGCACGCGGTTGCTCAGCCCGCGGAGGAAGGCGCGGTCGTGCGAGACGAAGATCATCGTGCCCTCGAAGTTCTTGAGCGAGTCGATCAGCATGTCTTTGGTCGCCAGGTCGAGATGGTTCGTCGGCTCGTCGAGCACGAGGAAGTTCGGCGGATAGAGGAGCATCCGCGCGATCACCAGCCGCGTGCGCTCGCCGCCGGAGAGCGACCGGATCTTCTTGTCGATGTCGTCGCCTGAGAACTGAAACGCCCCGGCCAGACTGCGCAACGCGCCGATCGACTCGCCCGGAAAATCCTTCTGCAGCTGCTCCCAGATCGTGAGATCGGGATCGAGCAGTTGCAGCGACTGCTGTGCGAAGTAGCCCATCTTCACGCTGGCGCCAATGCGCACTTCGCCGGCGTCCGGCTCGAGCGCGCCCGCGATCATCTTCAGGAGCGTCGACTTCCCCGCGCCGTTCTTGCCCATCACCGACCAGCGCTCGCCGCGCGCGATCGTGAGATTAAATCCGTCGTAGACCTGCCGCGCGCCGTAACGCTTGCTCAATCCCTTGAGCACCGCGACGTCATCGCCCGAGCGCGGCGGCGGCCGGAAGTCGAACTTGACGACGACGCGGTGTTTGGGCGGCTCGACTTTTTCGATCTTCTCGAGCGCCTTCACGCGGCTCTGCACCTGCGCGGCTTTGGCGGCGTGCGTCTTGAAACGCTCGATGAAGCGCTGCTCTTTCGCGAACATCGCCTGCTGGCGGGCGTGCGCCGCTTCCTGGTTCGCCTCGCGGATCGCGCGCTCGCGCTCGTAGAAGTTGTAATCGCCCGAATACGTCGTGATCTCGCCGTCGTCGATCTCCGCGATCTTGGTCACGATGCGGTTCATGAAGTCGCGGTCGTGCGACGTCATGAGCAGCGAGCCCGGGAGGGATTTCAGGAAGTTCTCAAGCCAGACGATCGATTCGATGTCGAGGTGGTTGGTCGGCTCGTCCATCAGCAGGATGTCGGGGCGGCCGAGCAGCACGCGCGCCATCGCGACGCGCATCTTCCAGCCGCCCGAGAGCGCGCCGACGTCGCCGTCCATCCGGGCCTCATCGAAGCCAAGGCCGGCGAGTACTTCGCGCGCCTGGCTTTCGAGCGCGTAGCCGCCGAGGTGCTCGTACTCTTCCTGGACGTGACCGAAGCGCTCGAGGATGGCGTCCATCTCATCGGCCTTCGCCGGATCCGACATCGCATTCTGCAGCGCTTCGAGCTCGTGATGCAGGTCGCCGGCGCGGCCGCTGCCGGCGATCGTCTCGTCGATCACCGACCGGCCTTCCATCTCTTCGATGTCCTGGCGGAAATAGCCGATCGATTGCTTCTTCGGCACCGACACCTCGCCGTCGTCGGGCGTCTCTTCGCCCATGATCATGCGAAAGAGCGTGGTCTTGCCGGACCCGTTGGGTCCGACCAGTCCGCACTTCTCGCCCGGATTGAGCTGGAACGAGGCGTCCACGAACAGCAGCTGCTTGCCGTACTGCTTGCTGATTTTGCTGAATGAAATCACTTACGCAACGGTATCACCACGCGGAAATGTGCGACGATCACGGAAGGCACCGCGACGGTCATGGGCCTCAAGCGACACCCGCTCAAAGACGCACTCCCGATATCGGGCGCCGCAAAGAAGTGGCTGAAACGCAGCATGGCCCGGTGGTTGCGCCGCGGCGCCAAACGCGATCCCGAGAACGCTGCGAAAACCCGGAAGTTCAAGGGCTGGTACTGGTAGGCGAAGGAGGCACGCATGTGGCGGGCACTCGGCTGGACGGCCCTCGTTGGGGGCGGCGTCGCAGTGATCTTGACGCTGCGGGCGCTGGATCGGGCAGAGGGCGGACCATATGGTGACGTCCCACGTCAGTTCAGAGGCCCGGTACCGCCCGAATGGAAATGGACGTACCGGGTCATCGCGTTGCTTTGGGCTCTCGGCGCGACGGCGCTCGTTCAGGTCGCGTCGCGTCTTCTGCCTGACGTCGCATGGCTCGCGCGCGCTCGGATCGGTCGAGACGGGCCTCCCATTCCTTCAGGATGGCTGCGATCTCCAACGGCGCGAGTCGGCACCACAATCCACGCCGCCTGGGACTCGGTGGTCAGCCACGTCTCCGGCTGGTTCGGGAGCCTCGCGGGCCTGGCGGTTGCGCTGGCGCACTCGCTGTCTCGCTGGCTGTCCCATTGGCTGACATGGGACGTCATCTTCTGTCTCGTCGCGGCCATCGTGGTGGAGTTCCGCTACGAGTACTACCGGACGAACAATCCGAAGGTGGCCCAAACGGACCGGTACTGGGCATCTCGCGGCCTCTATCGCACGGCTTCAGCGCTGCAACTCGCGGCTCGGTTGTGGCTCGCCGGATTGATTCCCGCGTTGGTCGTGAGAGCCGGCTGGGCGGGCGATGAGGCGTTCTACCGACTCATGCTCGGCGCCTCCGCGATCGCGGCCCTTGTCGTCGCCTTGTGGTACCGGCGCAAACCGCTCTATGACCTGTTCCTGAGCTACAAGAGCCACGATGCGCCGCTGGTGAGAAGCGTGGCCGACCGGCTGATTGCCGGCGGCACTCGCGTGTGGCTGGCCGAATACGAAATCCCCCTGCGTCGGGAGGCGAAGTTCCTGCGCTACATCGGTTATGGGATCCGGCGAAGCCGGTTCGGTCTGGCCTTCACGCATGACTTGTACGCGAAGTCGCCGTACTGCAGAGAAGAGATGGAGGGCTTGCTGCGCTCGTGCGGGCCGCGAAAGATCTTGCGCGTCAGGCTGACCGACGATGATCCGGTGGATTCGGCGTTTCAGGGAATCGGGCAAGCCCCGACGCTGCGGACGGATGGAGATGTCGAGTCGATCCTCTCATTTGTCGAGCGGCAAACCGGGCTGAAAGCCGCGACGCGGCTGCCCGAGCATTTCACGCCGACGACATTCCAGGGACAGTGGCGGGAGCGACCGTATCACCTGGACACGACCGGCTGGGAGACGGCCAAACACGACGGGCCGTACTTGGTGGAAGGGCCGACGCTGCACTACATCGACGGGCCGCCGCATCTGTTGCTCAACTTGGACATCCGTGCGGAGCATTCGACGTCGGCGAGGATTCGGGGCAGCGCCGATGACCGGGAGATGTACAAGGAACTCAAGCAGTACGTGCCGGAGTTCCTGGGCGAACTAAAGGCCGAGGCTCGCGGCATCCACCTGTTCTTTCACGGGGGGCTGAGCCAGATGGCCGTGACGTATTGGGTCGGCGATCACTGGCGGCGGAAGTACTCGGTGATCCTGCCCGATCCCCAGGGCGGCGCGGCGACCGAGTTCATGTTCACGTTCGGATTTCTTGGAACGTTCGACGGGCTGTGTCAGCGGACGCCGGTGATGGAAAGATTGGTCCAGTCGCTCACTTGGTCGTAGACGATCCGAAGACCGCGTCGATCGCGCGCATGTTTGCCAGCGAGTCTTCGAGCGGGTACGGTGCGGGGCGGCGGCGGAGGATCGCGGCGGAGAACTCGTCCCCTTGCAGGGCGTACTGATCGGCGGCTTTGCAGTCGATCCACTGCCCGCCCGAGCCATCGAGCGTCCGCCCGTCGTCGATGCGGAGCCGGCCCTTGCGGTCGGGCGGAAGGTTGAACGGAATCTCGATTTCGAGCCGGGCGTCCGAGCCAAAGAGCGTGACGCGCTGGTACGGCGTGAGTTGCGTGCTGCAGACGCCGGTCGCGTGGCCGTTCGGGAATTCGAGCAGCATCGACGCGAGCGTGTCCACGCCGGAGACCGGATCGCGTTCGATCGCGCCCGCGACGCGCACCGGCTCGGCGCCGAAGCACCAGCGCGCGCTGTTGATCAGGTAGCAGCCGATGTCGTAGAGGCCGCCGCCGCCCCACGCCTTGATATTGCGGATGTTCGACGGATCGGCGTTGAAGTAGCTGAAGACGCCGACGACCGCGCGCAGTTCGCCGATCCGGCCGGCGTTGACCAGTTCCATGGCTTTCCGCCATGCCGGCTGCGTGCGGTACATGAACGCTTCCTGGATCAACACGCCGGCGCGATTGCGCGCGTCGATCAGGCGCTCGACGTCGCGCGCCTTGAGTGCGATCGGCTTCTCGCACAGCACGTGTTTGCCGGCACGCGCCGCCTTGATCGCCCATTCCACGTGAAGGTGGTTCGGCAGCGGAATATAGACGGCGTCGATGTGCTTGTCGTTGATGAGCGCTTCGTAGCTGCCGTGCGCCCGCGGAATCTTCAGGGCCTTGGCGGCGCGCTCTGCCGTCTCCAGCGAGCGCGACGCGATCGCCGAGATGCGCGCGTGCTTGCACTGCTGCATCGCCGGAATCACCTTCTCGGTCGCGATCTTCGCGACGCCCAGCACGCCCCATCGCACCCGCTTCGGCTTCGGTTTGGTCACCATCGTGAATGCACCAGCCCCCGAATGCGCTCATCGTAAACCCGCCGGACGGCGGCGAGCGTGGCGTCGTCCAGCGGCGGCAGCGCGCCGGCCGCCGCGTTCCCGATGGCCTGTTCCGGAGTCCGGGCGCCGGGAATCGCGCAGGTGACCGCGTCGAACATCAGGATCCAACGGAGCGCGAACTGCGCCAACGTCCATCCGGCCGGCACGAGCGGCCGCAGCAGGTCGACGGCGTCGAGCGCGGCCTCGAAGGGCACGCCCGAGAACGTCTCGCCGGCGTCGAACATCTCGCCGTGGCGGTTGAACTGGCGATGGTCGTCGGCGGCGAACGTCGAGTGGCGCGAGAGTTTGCCGGTCAGCAGGCCGCTCGCGAGCGGGACGCGCGCAAGAATCCCGACCTCGCGCGCCTTCGCGCGCGCGAAGAACGCGTCGGCCGGCTTCAGCCGGAACATGTTGAAGATGATCTGCACCGTACGGACGTTGGGATGCGCAATCGCTCGCAGGGCTTCGTCGACGGTTTCGACGCTGACGCCGTAGTGCCGGAGTTTTCCGGCCGCGACGAGGTCGTCGAGCATGCCGAAGATCTCGGGCCGGTCATAGACGCCGGGATGCGGACAGTGCAGTTGCAGCAGATCGAGCGCGTCCACGCCGAGGCGCGACAGGCTGCCGTCGATCCAGGACGTCAGGTTCGCGCGCGAGTAGCCGTCAGCGGTTTGCCGGGGAAGTTGCCGGCCGGCTTTGGTCGCCACCCAGATGGTGTCGCGCGGCCGGTCCTTCTTCAGGCGCGCGATCAGCCGCTCGCTGTGGCCGTCACCGTAGACGTCGGCCGTGTCGATGAAGTTGACGCCCGCGTCAATCGCCGCGTTGAGCGCCCGCATCGAGACGGCATCGTCAACGGCGCCCCAGAAGCCGCCGATCGCCCACGCGCCGAAACTGATCGCGGACACGCGCATGTCGGTGCGGCCAAGCTGACGGTATTCCACGACTACCCTTTCGGCTTGCGGATGTACAGCGCCACGGCGGCGACGAGCAGTAACTTCGCGCTCGTCGCGATGAGGCTCGCGGCGGGACCGATGATGCCGCCGCTCATGATCGTGTAGCGCACCACTTGTTGCTGAACCCACGGATGGCCGATCGGGAATCCGTTCGTGGGAAATCCGAAGATCGGGCCTTCGACGAGCAGCCATCCGAACGTCAGGCCGACGGGCATCCACAGCCGCCCGGTGCCCGTGAATGCGAACGTCATCGCCAGCGTGAGGGCGCCGACACCCGCGGCCGTGTGCGCGTTGCTGCCGGGCGTCTGCCAATGCAGCGCGACGGTGACGGCGGTCGCGATGATCGCGGCGAGCCAGCCGCGGCGCACCAGGGCGTACGCTGGCGTGGCGACGAGCAAGCACGACAACAGCACGCACGCGAGGGCGGCGGGCAGCGCCGTCGTCAGCGATTCCGAAATCGACGTCATTGACGGCTCGAATGCGACGATCTTCGACTGGCTGGTGGCGATCGTCACGACGAACATCAGCGCGACGGCCGCCGACGCGAGCGCCAGGCCCAGGCCGAGTTGCCGGAGCGCGGCGGCGCGGGGTTCCAGCCGCGCGCGGGCGCCGGCGAACAACAGGTGCTGGTGCTTGAGCACCGTGCCGGCGAGCCAGAGTTGTCCGAGCATCCCGGCAAACCCGAAGACCGGGCCGAGGCTGCCGCCGGTGATCAGCTCATCGCCGCTCAGTCTGGCGGTGAAAATGCCTTCGCCCAGACCGCCGAACGGCATGCCCATCACCGAGACCGTCACGACGTGCATCGCGACGAAGAACGACGCCACCATCGCGACGTCGTTGGCGCGGACGACGGGCAGTGTGAGCACGAGCGCGAACAGACCGATCGCGTTGAGCTGCAGCGAGCTGAGCGCGTCGAGCCCGAGCATGCGGGGCACGAGAAACACTGCGAGCGCAGCCGACACGCCCAGCGCCAGCCACGGTTGCACGAACGGCACGCGCTGCACCGCCGGCGTGACGAACAACCAGATCAGCAACCAGGGCACGAGGTCCTTCGCCGCCCGCGGCAGCGCCTGCACCATCATCGGCCACGCCCCGTACCCGCTACTCGTGATGTCGGCGATCCCCGTCAGATACAGGTACGCCGTGAGCAGCGCCCCAAACAGCACCCCGGCGAGTGTTCCCAGCAGGTAGGGGGTCAGACCCCTTTTCAACAGGTTTTCCACAGGAGGGGGACAGGTCTCTAGGGTTTGGCAGAGGATCCCAGCCGCACGAAGACGACGCCGTGACGGGGAACGAGGGCGGTGAACTGGTCCTTCGCCCGGGGCAAGGCCTTCTGCGACCAGATGTCGAGGACCGATTGCGAACCGCTGAGCCCGAGGTCCTTGAATGACGCCGTCACGGACATCGCCTCAGGGCCGCGGTTGAAGAGACCCACGGCAACGCTGCCATCCGCCAGCGGGCGCGACCAGACTTGCGTCCACCCGTCGCTCGCGACGCGGCCCGCCGCGCGCCCGAGCGCATCCTGGTTGACCGCGAGCATCTCGCGATTCCCCAGCAGGTCCACCGTCCACCGGTCGGCCTGCGATAAATCCGCGCCGATGATCAGCGGCGCCGCCTGCAGCGCCCACAGCGAAATGTGCGTCAACTGTTCGTTCGGCGTGAGGTTCGTCGGCCGCGGTCCGCCCTGCCGGCCCCAGCCCACCATGCCCACCACGAGCATGTCGGTGTCGTTCCAGTGCGTCGGCCCCGCGAACTTCTCGTGCCCGGTCTGCTGGAACCCGATGCTCGACATGCTCGGCCACGTGTCAGTGATGTCGCCGGTCACGCGCCACAGGTTCCCGCCGACGCTCGCGCCCCACTCCCACACGCTGCCCCATCCGTACTGACACAAACTAAAGATGAAATCGCGATCGAGCGTGTCGAGCGCCGCGCGCATCACCTCGTACGGCTTCTTCAAGCCCGGCAACGGCGTTTGCGCGCCGCGCGGACCGTCCGGGGGTTGCGTGTTGGTCAGCGTGCACCAGTCATATTTGATGTAGTCGAAACCCCACTTCGCCCAGGTCTTCGCATCCTGCGCCTCGTGCTGGTAGCTCCCGGCGTAGCGCTGTTGGCACGTCGCGGGGCCGGGCGACGAGTAGATGCCGATCTTCAACCCCTTGCCGTGCACGTAGTCGGCCAGCGCTTTCATGTCCGGGAACTTCTCGTTGGACGTGATCTCGCCGTTCGCGTCGCGCGGCCCTTCCCACGCGTCGTCGATATTGATGTACGTGTAGCCTTGCGCCGCGAGGCCGCTCGACACCATGCCGTCCGCGGCGGCGCGCACTTTCGCATCATCGACCTGGGCGGCCCACACGTTCCAGGAATTCCAGCCGAGCGGCGGCGTCTGGGCAAGTTGGTGATCGCCGCCGACGATCTCGATCACGGCGTTCGCGACGCTCTTGCGGTTCTTCACGGAGACCGGGACCTTCCATCGGCCTTCGCCCTTCAGGGCGCCAGTGATCACGCCGGTCGATGAATCGAGCGCGAGGCCCGCGGGAAGATTGCGCGCGGTGTAGGTCAGCGGTGCGTCGCCGCTCGCCGGGATCTTGAACTGGAATGGACGGCCCGGCGTCGCGCCGGTCACGCGCGGATAGTTGATGCGCGGCGATGCCGTGGCCGATGCCGCGATGGACGGCGCCGCTTCTGGCGCGCGCGTCACAACCACGGGCTGATCCTGCGGGCCCGCCCCTGAGGCGAGCGTGATCATCGCGCCGGCCCAATCCGCCGAATCCCCCGCGGTCCCGTCGTTCGCATCAATGACGGCCAGCACGAGCGTCTTCGCGCCGGTCAACGCCGCTTCGATCAGCTTCGGCGCATCGCCCCCGCGCATCACGCCGGAATCTGCGACCTTCCGGCCATCGACCCAGACGCCGAAGATCACGCTGCCCGCCGGCGCCTTCACGGCATCGTCGATGCCGACCATGGACGAGAACCTGGCGGCTTTGCCTTTGAGATCGATCGTGAGATCGGCGTCAGACGACAGGGGAACGGCGTGCGGATAGGTGACGCCGGCCAGCGAAAACACGAGGGGCGGCGGGGGCGCGGTTTGACCGCGTCCCGCCCGAGGCCGACGGATCGCGGCCTTGCTGAGATCGAGACTGTCGACCCAGACCGACCCGGCGGGCGCCTCGACGCGCTGGAAAACCGGGAGGTCCTGTGCACCTACGGTCGCGCATAGGCAGGCGGCAACGAGCAGCGATTTCATGCGCCACAGTCTACTGCCGCGGAGACCTGTCCCCTACCGGTTGAAAACCTGTGGAAAAGGGGTCCGTCCCCCTACGAGTTCCGCCAAGTGCGCTTGTTGCGCCGGCGTGGCGTCGGGGCGGATTTCGAGGGTCCAGGCCTTGGCGGGATCGCCGGTCATGAACCGCAAGCCGAACCAGTCGAGGAACTCGGTGTAGTCGACCTCTTCGGTGGTGGCCACGAGCTGACGCATGAGCGGCTTGATGTCGAAGCCGACGGCGTCGGCCGCTGTCCGGGCAAAGTCGGCGGCCGTGTAGCCGCGCGCGCCGGACCACCGCTTGTATTCGAGCCGCATGACGTCGTCCATGCTCTTCTTGCCGTTCGTCATCCGCCGGATGCGCGCCTCGAGCGCCATGCCCACGACCGGCCCCTTGACGTAGTAGTCCACTTTCTTGTCCGCGGGGATGCGCTCGAACATCTGCGCCGAGGCCTGCTCGATCGTCTGGAAGAGCCGCCCGGGCTGCCTGGTCTGAAGATCAGTGATGTGGCGCGAACAGATGGCGAGGTAGTCCTCCACCGTTCCGATCCCGGCGCGCGCCGCGAGCAAGTCGCCGAAGTACGACGTGAGGCCTTCCGCGACCCAGAGCCCGGTGGTCACGGGCGAATGCTCGTAGTCGAACGGGCCGAGTTCAACGGGGCGCAGACGTTTCACGTTCATTGCGTGGAAGTACTCGTGACTGATGAATGCCGCGTTGCGGAACTTCGCTTCCGGCGTCTGCGGCTCGCGGCCGCTGGTGGTAATCGCGACCGAGTTCAGATGCTCGACGCCGGATCCGCCGCCACCGCCCGTCACGATATTCAGGAACGCGTATTTCTTGAACGGCAGGCCTCGCCAGAACTTCGCGTGCGCCTCGATGAGCGGCGTCAGCATTCCGACGACCTTGTCGCCCGAGTATTCCGCCTGGCCAAGATACGTCCAGTAGTGCTGAATGCCGGCGGCCTTGAACGACGTCGTCACAAGGTCCACGCCCGCGAGAATCGGTGAGTCGGCGAGCGTGTCGTAGTCGGGAGCCGCGTAGTGGTTCGGCGCGCCGTCCTTCGCGCCATCGAGCGACGTCATCGAACCCTTCCAGCCGGCGGGCAATTCAAGGCGGACATCGGCGGGGCGATGCGCCTTCTCGACGAGCGTGACGTAGGTCGACGGGCCCAGGACCACGGCGCCTGTTTCGGTCACGCCGTTCGAGAGGTTGCTCGGGCGCGGCGCCGACAGCGTGTAACTGAACGTGAAGGACGGCTTACCGTCGGTCACGACATGCCAGCGGCTGGGCGATGACTTCGTCACCTCGAGCGGTGCGCCGCCACTGGACCTTGCAGAAAATGCCGTGACGCGATCCGCGTAGTTCTGCAGGCCGTAGAAACCTGGCGCCCAGATCGCCATCATCAGCTCGACGTCCTTGCGGCCGTCGGCGGGTACGACGACATCGACGTTGAACGTCTTCGAGGCCGGCTGCGGAAAACTGATCGTGTACTTCAACGGCGCAAGGGACGCGGCGTGAGTCGGCGCGAAAAACAGCAGCAGCGCCAGAACAGGAACGGCAAGGCGTAATGCTTTCATCGGATGTCCTTATGCGTCGGTCGCGTCAGGAGCGCGGAGACAATACACTGCCAGATCAGGAACGAAAACACGTAGACACGCTCGATCAGCCCGAGGCGCGAGGCGATGGCGGCGATGGGCGGGGATTGACCAAGCGCGACGAGGGTCGCGACTAACAACGCGAGACACCCGAATCCCGTTGCCAGGCTGTAGAGACGGAGACCTCTCAACGACGGCGGCAGCGCTCGCGACGCGGCGAGGCACGCGGCGGGAATTCCTCCGAAGACGAACACGAACGCGAAGATCAAGTGGAGTTGCCCGCGCCACGTCATCGCGTCCCACGAACCCGATTCAGCCGCCACGAGATCGAGTCCGATGCAGCCGACGGCGATGACGCCCAATGCACTCACACAGAGGATGGCTGAACGGCTCGCGGGAAGCGCCTTCGAGATTGGCGCCAGGACAAGCGCAACGAGGATGATCCCGTAGAAGGCGACGATACTCGTCCCGCCGAAACCCCTGCCGAGTTCGGAAATGGTCTGTCGA
>SCUN01000109.1 GCA_004297655.1 Acidobacteriota bacterium
GGCGCTCTTTGAGGACGCCTTGGGCTTGGATGCCGGTCGCTTTGCTTTTGCCGCTTTCTTTACAGGCCGCTTGGCCATAGGACCTCTCGGGACTACTGATTCTGTTGTTTGACCGAAATCTTGGCCTTCTTGACAGCCTTTCGCGCGGCGGCCTCGGTCACCGCCAGTTTCAGCGCGATCAATTCTATGGCGAATTCTTCTGAAACCTGGCCACCCGCGGTGAGCTGGGTGAAAAGATTCAGGGCTTCACGTTGGAAGGCCGTGGAGTTCGTGGAGATCTCGTTGGAGTCAATTTCCGGAATTACCACCACACAGAACTCTCCAATCGGCTTAATTTGCTCAGTCGATACATTATTTGGTCTTTCAACTACGGTTTCATTCAACTTAGTTAGCTCTCTTAGTACTAAAATATGTTTTTTGACCAACATTCCTTCTACTTCGGCCACAGTCCGCTCAATCCTGTGGGGGGCTTCGAAGAAGACGGCCGGGTGAGTCAGCCCAGCGAGCCGCTCAAACCACCGATTTCGGTCTTCACCCTTGGCAGGAGGGAAGCCGAGGAAGGTGAATTCGGGGACGGTTGAACCTGAGACGCTCATCGCGGCGGTGACGGCGCTGGCACCGGGAATCGGCACCACCTGGATGCCGGCGGCTCGAGCCGCGTTGACCATCCGGGCCCCCGGGTCGGCAATCCCAGGGGTGCCGGCGTCAGTGACGACGGCGACCGACTGGCCGGCGAGCATCTTCTCGACCAGGCGCGCGGCTTCGCGAGCCTCGTTATGTTCCCGCAGGGAGACCATAGGCTTCTTGATCTGGTAGTGGCTGAGCAGGTGACTTGTCCGCCGCGTATCTTCCGCGGCGATGAGGTCGACTTCCGAGAGGATGCGCCTGGCCCGGAACGTCAGGTCTTCCAGGTTCCCGATCGGGGTGGCGACCATGTAGAGGGTTCCGGGCATGTATGCAGGGATTATCTATAATGAAAGGCTCTAACGTCCTTATTTCATGCCTCTTTACGAATATCAGTGCGCGGCGTGCGGCAAGCAGTTTGAGCGGATCCGGAAGTTCTCGGACCCGCCGCTGAAGAAGTGTGACATCTGCGGCAAGGGCCCGATCACCAAGCTCCTGTCCGCGCCCGGGATTGCGTTCAAGGGATCCGGCTTCTACATCACCGACTACGCCAAGGGATCCTCGAGCGCGTCGGCCACCGGACAGAAGTCCGAGACGAAGTCCGAGTCGAAGACCGAGTCCAAGACCGAATCGACAGCGGACTCGAAGTCCGAATCCAAGCCGGCGGCAAAGCCGGAGACGAAGTAGTCCGACGTGCTCGATCCCAACTACGTCCGCGATCACGCCGACGAGGTGCTGCGGCGTCTCTCGACCCGGAATGGCGATTTCGCCGCCGACCTAGCCGCGCTCCGCGTGCTCGATAAAGAGCGGCTCGAGGCGATTCAGCGCGTCGAGAATCTCAAGCGTGAACAGAATTCTGCTGGGGAAGAAGTGGCCCGCGCAAAGAAGGAAGGGCGCGATGCGACCGAGATCCTCGCGAGAAACAAGCAGCGCGCTGCGGAAATCAAAGCGCTCGATCCGGTCCTGACCGATCTTGACGCGCGCCGCGATGCGCTCATGCTGACGTTCCCGAATCTCCCGCATGAGAGCGTGCCGGTGGGGAAGTCGGCGGCCGACAATCCGCAAGTTCGCGCCTGGGGCACGCCGCGCCAGTTTTCGTTTGCGCCGCAGGGGCATTCGGAGCTCGGCGAGCGCCTGGGCATCCTGAATTTCGAGCGCGCGACGCGGATGTCCGGCGCGCGGTTCTCGGTGCTCACCGGCGCCGGCGCGCGTCTCGAGCGCGCGCTGATCAACTTCATGCTCGACGTGCACACGCGGGAGCACGGCTACACGGAGGTCGTGCCGCCGTTTCTCGTGAATCGCAATGCGCTCACGGGCACCGGCAATCTGCCGAAGTTCGAGCAGGATCTCTTCAAGGTGGCGGGGGAGTGGGATCTCTTTCTCATCCCGACGGCTGAAGTGCCGCTGACCAATCTTCACCGCGAGGAAATCCTCGACGGCCGCCAGCTCCCGATCAAGTACACGGCCTACACGCCGTGCTTCCGCAGCGAGGCCGGTTCGTACGGCGCGGACGTTCGCGGCTTGATCCGCCAGCATCAGTTCGACAAGGTCGAGCTGGTGAAGTTCACGACGCCGGAACAGTCGCATGACGAGCTCGAGGCTCTCACCCGGAACGCAGAGACGATTCTTGAACGTCTGAACCTTCCCTATCGTCGGGTGCTCTTATGTACTGGCGACATGGGCTTCGCGTCGGCGAAGACGTTCGACATCGAAGTGTGGCTGCCGAGCCAGAACACCTTCCGTGAGATTTCGTCCTGCAGCAACACCGAAGGTTTCCAGGCCCGCCGCGCGAACATCAAGTTCCGCCCGGATGGTTCCGGGAAACCCCAGCACGTGCACACGCTGAACGGCTCGGGCCTTGCGGTGGGGCGCACATTGATCGCGATTCTGGAGAATTATCAGAACGAAGACGGGTCAGTCACGGTGCCCGAAGCATTGAGACCGTACATGGGCGGTCTGGCTCGAATCGAACGTACGTAGGCGCGGACCTTCAGGTCCGCGCGCAGGCGTCTTACGCGGAGAGATGGCCGAGTGGTTTAAGGCGGCGGTCTTGAAAACCGTTGTGCGGGAAACCGTACCGGGGGTTCGAATCCCTCTCTCTCCGCCAACCTTCGCTGACCGCTCGCTACGCTCGCAGCTTCGGTTGGCGAGCCAATTGGGCGACCGGCACAACATTACCCACAATATTTCCCCGCGTTGAACGTCTACTAAGGGGAGTGGAAGACGCAGCGATCTCCGAGGCGGTCATCCGGGAGGAGTCCCGGCTCCGCCGGTTCATCCGGCGGCGCGTGCCGAACGCGAGCGACGCCGAGGACATCCTGCAGGACGTCTTCTACGAACTGGTCGAAGCCAACCGGCTCGTCATGCCGATCGAGCATGTGACCGGCTGGCTGTTCCAGGTCGCCCGCAATCGCATCACCGACCTCTTCCGCCGCCGGCGGCCGGAAAGCCTGACCGACTCCGGGTTCGAAGACCTGTTGCCGTCGCCGGAGGCCGGGCCCGAGGCGGCATACGTCCGGACAGTGTTGGTGGAAGAGCTCGAGCTGGCGATCGAGGAGCTGCCCGACGACCAGCGCATGGTCTTCATCGGCCATGAAATCGACGGCCGCAGCTTCAAGGACATGGCGGCCGAGACCGGAGTGGGCGTGAACACGCTGTTGTCACGAAAGCGATACGCCGTGCTGCATCTTCGCGAGAGGTTGCGGCGCGTGCACGAGGAATTCACGAAAGCGAGGATGTGAACATGACCCGGGGAATCAAGATGCTGTTGATCGCGCCGTTGGCGATCGTGGGAATCGCGCTCTTCATCTTCATCGGCGGCGAGATCGTCAAGCTGCTGTGGAACTGGCTCGTGCCGTCGCTCTTCGGCCTGCGCGTGCTGACGTTCTGGGAAGCGGTCGGGCTGCTCGCGTTGTCCCGGATTCTGTTCGGCGGATTCGGCCGCGGGTTCAGCAATGCTCGCGGGAATGCCAGCCACCGCAGCGCCGAACGACGCGAGCGGTTCCGTCAGAAGATCCGCGAGCGCTTCGGCGCGGACTTCACTGAAACGTCCACGCCAGGATCCGGCTCTTCTTCTGACCCTGCGCCATTTCGATGATCCGCACCTCGGCGGCGCGGGCGGTCTTCAGCGCTCGGCGCAGCTGAGGGAGACGCTCGCTCTTTGAGACGAGCGTCGTGAACCACCGGCACAGCCGGGGCCGGGCGGCGCTTTCGGTGATCATCCGCTCAATGAAACCTGTCTCGCCGCCCGGCGTGATGAGTTCACTCACGCTGCCGCCGAAGTTCAGGGGTTCCGGGTTACGCAGTTCCAGGTTCCGTCGTTTTCGGCGGGAGGCATCGGCGGCTTCTTTCGCTGACGCGTGGAACGGGGGATTGCACATCGAGGCGTCGAATCGCTCGGCCGCGGACGTGACGCCCGCAAAGATCTTGAGCGGATCCAACTGCAGGCGATGCTCGATGAGCGGCGCGATCTTGCGATTGACACGCACCACCTGCCGCGCCCAGCGCATCGAGGTCTTGTCGATCTCCGTGGCGACGAAACTCCAGCCGAACTCAGCCGCGCCGATGATCGGATAGATGCCATTCGCGCCGGAGCCGATGTCGATGATCCGCACCGCCGAGCCCCGCTTGCCGCCGATCAGGTCCGCCAGGTAATAGATGTAGTCCGCGCGGCCGGGAATCGGCGGGCACAAGGCGCCCTGCGGCAGGCTCCAGCGCACGCCGTAGGCGTCGGCGAGCAGCGCCTCGTTGAGCGCGGCCACCGCGCGCGAATCCGCGAAATCGACCGAGGGATGGCCGTATCGCGTCGGCGCGACGAACTCCGCCAGCCGGGGGCTGGCGGAGATCAACCGGTCGAAATCGTATTCGCCCTGAAAGCGGTTTCGTGCGTGCAGAGACTCAGGCCCGTTTGAGCGCTCTGCTGATGGCCACGAGAATCACGGCGCCGACAAACGACACGATGATCGAGCCAATCATGCCGCCGCCCGGCCAGACGCCGAGCGCGGTGAACACCCAATTACCGACGATGCCACCAAGGATGCCGAGGATGATGTCGACGAGGACACCGTATCCGCCGCCCTTCATGACCTGGCCGGCCAGCCAGCCTGCGATCAACCCAACGAGAATGGCGTATAACATGTCGAACCTCCAATGGTCACCAGGGAACGATCGCACTCTAGCACGATGTCGCGACGCGACTTTGTTCACTACACGACACTCGCCGGCCTGTCGCTCGCCCTCCCGTTTCCGGCGCCGCACGAGGGAAACCCGGTCTTCGATGGCTGGTACGCCGACCCCGAAGCGCGCATCTTCGAAAACGAATACTGGATCTTCCCGACCTACTCGGCGCCGTACAACGATCAGCTCTTCTTCGACGCGTTTTCATCCCCGGACCTCGTCACCTGGACGAAGCACGCGCGCATCCTCGATGTCGAGCACGTGACGTGGGCAAAGCGCGCCGTGTGGGCGCCGTCGATCGTGAAGAAGGGCGACTGGTATTACTTGTTCTTCGCCGCCAACGACATCCAGAACGACGAGCAACTCGGCGGCATCGGCATCGCGCGCGCAAAACACCCGGCGGGACCCTTCGAGGATCATCTCGGCAAGCCGCTCGTGGACAAGTTCCATAACGGCGCCCAGCCGATCGATCCGTTCGTCTTCGCCGATTCCGACGGCACCCATTACCTCATCTACGGCGGCTGGCGGCACTGCAACATCACGAAGCTCAACGCCGATTTCACAGCTCTCGTGCCGTTCGCCGATGGCACGACGTTCAAGGAAATCACGCCGTCGGGCTACGTCGAAGGCTCGTGGATGTTCAAGAAGGACGGCAAGTACTACTTCATGTGGTCGGAAGGCGGCTGGACCGGCCCGAACTACGCGGTCGCCTATGCCATCGGGAACTCGCCGCTCGGTCCGTTCGAGCGCGCCGGCAAGGTTCTTCAGCAAGACCCGCTCGTCGCCACTGGAGCCGGCCATCACTCCGTCATCCAGTCCCCCCGCTCCGGCAAGTGGTACATCGTCTATCACCGACGTCCGCTCGATCAGCGGGATCGGAACGCGCGCGTGGTGTGCATCGACGAGATGCGGTTTGGACCGAACGGCGCGATCGAGCCGGTTGTGATTACCAAGGCGGGCGTCGGCCGCGATCCGCTGAAGTGAAGTAATCTCGACCGAGTGTCTCCGCAGAGATTCCGACAGTTCGCCTGGATCGTTCTCGGCTACGCCATCCTCGTCATCGTCTGGGGCGCCGTCGTCCGCGCCACGAGTTCCGGGGCGGGCTGCGGCGCGCACTGGCCGCTCTGCAACGGGGAGGTCGTTCCTTTGGCGCCGACGCTGACGACGATCATCGAGTTCGCGCATCGGATGACGAGCGGTCTGATCCTGATCATGACCGTGCTGTTGCTATGGATGGCGGCGAAGACATTTCCGGCAGGTCATGCCGCACGGCGAGCCGCGAGGTGGTCGCTCGTCTTCGTGATCATCGAAGCCCTGGTCGGCGCCGGCATTGTGTTGCTGCGGCTCGTCGAAGACAACGCGTCGGCGCTGCGCGCGGTTTACATCGGCGGCCATCTGACCAACACGCTGATGCTGGTGGGTTGTTACACGTGGACGATCGTCGCGGCCGATTCAACGGCGGCGCCGTGGACCGCCGAGACGCGAACCCGCTGGAGCGGTTGGCTTCGCCTCGCGTTGATCGGTCTCATCATCGTCTCGGCCGTCGGCGCCGTGGTCGCGCTTGGCGATACGTTGTTTCCCCATAAGACGCTGGCGGAAGGGCTCGCGGCGGATCTGGATCCGGCCGCGCATTTCTTGATTCGCCTGCGCGTGTGGCATCCGGTCATCGCGGCGATCGTGAGCGCGCTTCTAATGACAACCATCGTCAGGAGCGGAGCCATGGACGAGCCGGCGCTTCGAACGCCGGCTCGTGCTGTGGTGTGGTTCGTGATCATTCAGGTGGCGCTGGGCGCCGCGAACCTGTTTTTGCTCGCGCCCCTCGCGCTGCAGATGGCGCACCTGCTGGTGTCGAACCTGCTCTGGGTTGCGACAGTGTGGGTTTGGTTGTTATTGCGCCGGGGCTAAAGCCCCGGCCTACGACGTACGTGGGACGTAGGCCGGAACTTCAGTTCCGGCATCACCAAATCCTCACCCGTTCTTCCGGCTTCCTGAACATCTTGTCGCCGGGCTTCACGTTGAACGCCTCGTAGAAGGCGTCGACGTTGGTCATCGGCATGCTGCCGCGGTACATCGAGGGCGCGTGTTCGTTGGAGGTGACGAGGAAGCGCATGAACTCATCGCGCGCCTTGTCGCGCCAGGCTTGCGCGAGCCCCATGAACACGCGTTGCTCGCCGGTGAGGCCATCGATCGTCGGTGACGGCTTGCCGCCGAGCGAGGCTTTGTAGGCCTTGTAGGCGATCGCGAGGCCGCCGAGGTCGCCGATGTTCTCGCCGAGCGTGAGGTCGCCCTTCACGTGGAGGCCGGGCAAGGGCTCGAGCGCGTTGAACTGCGCGACGAGCATCTTCGCGCGCTTCTGGAATTCGGTATCGTCGGCTTTCGTCCACCAGTCGCGCAGCTTGCCGTCGCCGTCGTAGTGCCGGCCCTGGTCGTCGAAGCCGTGGCCGATTTCGTGGCCGATCACCGACCCGATCGCGCCGTAGTTCACGGCGTCATCGGCTTTGAAGTCGAAGAACGGCGGCTGCAGGATCGCGGCCGGGAAGACGATCTCGTTCTGCACGGGGTTGTAGTACGCGTTGATTTCCTGCGGCACCATCAGCCACAACGAGCGATCGACCGGCTTGCCGAGCTTGGCCGTCTGGAAGTCCTGTTCGAACTTCGTGGCGCGCTCGGCATTGCCGACGAGATCGTCGGCCTTGATCACCAGGCCGTCATAGCTCCGGAACTTGTCCGGGTAGCCGATCTTCGTGTTGAACTTAGCCAGCTTCTCGAGCGCCTGCTTTTTCGTGTCGGCCGTCATCCAGTCGAGATTGGTGATGGACTCCTTGTAGGCCGCGAGCAGGTTATTGACCATCGTCTGCATCCGCGCCTTCGCTTCAGGCGAGAAGTGCTTGTCGACGTAGAGTTTGCCGACGGCCTCGCCGAGCGAGCCGTTCACGAGCGTGACGCCGCGCTTCCAGCGCGGCCGGTTTTCCTTCTGGCCAAAGAGCGTCTTCGCGAAGAAATCGAAATTCGTATCGACGAACGACTTGCTGAGCAGCCGCGCCTCGGACATGACGACCTTGGCGGTGAGCCATGTCTTCCAGTCCTCGATCGGGCGTGTCCTGAACAGCCCGCCGATGCCTTTGAAATACGACGGCTGGGCCACGATGACGTTCGGGACCTTGTCGTAGTTCTGCGCCTTCGCCCATGACGTCCAGTCGAACCCCGCGAAGTTCTTGTCCAGATCGGCGAGCGCCATCTTGTTGTAGGTCTTGATCGCGTCGCGCGCCTGGTCCGGCGTCCATCGGAGCTTCGCCATTTCCGTTTCGAGCGCCAGGACGGTCTTCGCATCGGCGGCGCCGTTCGGCCGGCCGATCAAGGTGAAGAACGTCGTCAGGCACTCGACGTACTTCGCGCGAATCTCGACGTACTTGGCGTCGCTGCTGAGGTAGTACTCGCGCTCCGGCAGCGAGATGCCGGACTGGTTGAAGGTGACGATGTTGGTGGTGGGGTCCTTGGCGTCCGGCTCGATGTACTCGCCGGAGATCCCGCCGATGCCGATGTTCGACAGTTCGCCCGCGAGCTTCGCGAATTCCGGCACGGTCTTCACGGCCGCGATGCGATCGAGGTGGCGTTTGATCGGCGTGTAGCCGAGCGACTCGGCTTTCGCCTCATCCATGAAGCTGGCGAACAGATCACCGACCTGCTGCGAGACGCTGCCCGGTTTCTTGTTCGCGTCCTTCGAGGAGGTCTCGATGATGTCCTTGACCTGAGCTTCGGTCTTGTCGAACAGCTCGTCGAAGGCGCCGTAGCTGCTCTTCTCGGCCGGGATTTCGGTCCGCTTGAGCCAGCCGCCGTTCACGTACTTGTAGAAATCGTCCTGCGGACGGACGGTCTTGTCGAGATTGGCCGCATCGAATCCTGATGTCGGCGGCGCTGGCGGCGGGGCCGGCGGTGGAGTGGAACCGCCGCACGCAACCACCGCGGCGGCCGAGAGAAGGAAGCTAGCCAGTCTGACCTTGATCATTGGTATGAGATATCACGGATACTCGCGCCTCGCGCACGCCGCGGCCCGCCAGCGACAAGACTTCGAACCGAAGCTGTTCGAATTCGACCACATCGCCGACCACCGGCGGCCGGCCGAGCCGCGCCAGCACCAGTCCGCTCACCGAGTCGACGTCCTCGTGCTCGAGTTCGCGGTCGTACTTCTGTCCCACTTCGTCGAGCCGGGCCGTGCCCGCCACACGCCAGACGCCAGGCCGCTCCTCTAATAAGGATGGGATCTCGGACGCGTCTTCGGTGATTTCGCCGACGACCTCCTCCGACAGGTCTTCGATGCTGACCGTGCCGGCCGTGCCGCCGTGCTCGTCGATGACGAGCGCCATGTGCGCATTCGCCCGCTGCATGACCGCCAGCACATCGTCGAGCGGCGCGGTCTCGGGCACGACGGGCATCGACCGGACGTCGGCGAGGCCGATCGATTCGTTCGCGAGGATCCGCCGGAGCAGGTCTTTCACGTGCAGCATGCCGATGATGTGATCGAGGTCGCCGTCATACACGGGATACCGCGTGTAGAGCTTCGACAGCAGCAGCGCGCGCAGATCGTCTGGCGTGGCGCCGACCGGGACGCCAACCACGCGCACCCTTGGGACCATGACCTGGCTCGCCGTGAGATCGCCGAACTCGAAGAGCTCGCCAAGCAGACGTCCGGACTCCGCCCTCAGCGCGCCGCCCTCTTCGCTCTCCTCCACGATCAGTCGAAGTTCCTCGACGGTGTGCAGCTGATCTTCCGTTTGCGCGTCGCGGTGAATGCCGAGTACGCGCAACGCCAGCGCGCCGATGCGGCTGAACGTCCACACGAACGGAAACGCCACGAACCACGAAATCCGCATCGGCCAGTAGAGCCAGCGCGCGACGCCTTCGGTGCGTTGCAGCGCGATGGACTTCGGCAGCATTTCGCCGAACACGATGTGCGCGCACGTCAGGAGGCTCACGGCGATGACGCTCGCGAGTCCGTGCGCCGTGATCCAGCGAAGCGCGCCCAGCGACTCGAGATGCGGGGCCAGATAATCGGCCAGCGCGTGTTCACCGAACATGCCGAGGCCCAGGCTCGCGATGGTGATGCCGAACTGGGCTGTCGCGATGTAGCGATCCTGCTGGCGCGACGACTCCATGAGCGAGACCAGCCGCTCCGACAGGCGATCGCCTTCACCGGCGCGATTCTCGATCGCGGCCTTCGGCGCGCCCACCAGCGCGAACTCCGCCGCGACATAGAACGCATTCACCAGCAGGAACGCGCCCACGATAAGGAGAATCGTGAGGAGCGTCACAGCAATGCTCCGACGACGTCGTGAATCGTAACCATGCCGACGACATGCTCTGGAGCATCCTTGTCGACGACGATCGCGAGGTGAGCGCGTTTGGCGCGAAGGGCGCCGATGATGCGATCAGCGGGAAGGTCCGCGGGAATGCGCGGGACCGGGCGGATCAACGGATCCAATCGATCCAGCGGCGTGGCGGCATCGGTGAGGAACCGGCGAACCAGGTCCTTCACGCGAACGATGCCGAAAATCTGATCGGGCGTGCCGCGGTAGACCGGCAACCGGCTGAATGGGCTGGCCGCGACGACGCGGATGACGTCGGTCCACGGCGTGTCGGCGTTGAGCATCGTGAGGCGGCCGCGCGGGACCATCAGGTCCGACGCCGTCCGCAGGCTGAGCTGGAGCGCGCGCTGTAGGCGTTTGTGCTCGTCGGGCTCGAGCAGGCCGCCGTCGCGGCTTTCGGCGATCAGCAGCGAGATCTCCTGCGGCGAATGGAGGTGGCGATGGGTGGTCGGGCCGCCGCCGAAGAGCCGCAGCACGGCGGTGGCGGCGCCGTTGAGCACGAAGATCACGGGGCGGAAGATACGCACCGATCCGAGCATCGGCATGACGGTGCCCAGCGCGGTTTCCGTTGGGAACTGCAGCGCGATCGATTTGGGAATCAGCTCGACGAGGACGACCTGAACTGCCGTCAGGATGATGAGGACGGTGACGGTGGCGGCCGACGTGATCGCTTCGGCGTCGAGGCCGAGCGGACCGGCGAGGTGTCGCGCGATCCACGGCGTCAACGCCGGCGTTGCCGTGGCGTGCGCGTAGGCGCCGAGGATCAGGCTCGAGAGCGTGATGCCGATTTGCGACGCCGCGACGTAACGGTCGAGCGCGGCGGCATCCTCGACGTAGGGGAGCAGCCGACGGGCGAAGACGTTGCCGTCTTCGCTCAGCCGGCGCACGCGGCTGCGCCGGACGCCGACGGCGCCAAACTCCGCGGCGACGTAGAGCGCGTTTGCGGCCAGAAGCGCCGCAAAAATAATCCAGACACCAATCGTCATTTCTGCATGGAGCAGACGCGGTCACCGAGCCAGATCAACATCAGGCCGACGCATTCGCCGACGTAGAGCGCTTCGACGACGCCGGCTTTGGCCATCGAGCCGCCGATGCCCGGCAGGATCGCGCCGACCGCAATGAGGGTGTTGCCGTACGCGCGATACAGGTGGCCACGCTGCTTGTAGTGGAGCCACGCGCTGCGGAACGCGCCGCCGATCAGGAAGAACACGGCGTAAAGATTGATGAACGGCGTGAGCAGCCGCACCCAATGCCACGCGAGGACGGCGCCCGACGGGCGCTCGATCTCGAGCTTCGAGAGATCGACGGGCGAGAGGATCACCGCGGCGGTGGCGAAGATGACGAACGCGACGCTGGCGATCGTGAGCCGCCTGGCCAACGGACGCGGCCAGGACAGCCACAGCGAGCCTTGCGCGAGGGGATACCCGCCGAGCAGCGCGCCGGCGATGTACCAGAGCTTGGTCAGCAGGACCGTGTTGCCGCTGAGCGTGATGACGCTTTCGATCAGCGTGCCGAGGCCGTAGGTCGCGATGCCGAACGCCCACCAGCCGAGGTGCGGCGAATGCCGCCGCTGCCACCGGCGCAGGAGCGAGGCCGCAAAAAGGACCGACAGAATTGTGGTGAGAATCGGGAGGTAATGGATTGCGCGCAGCATGAGAAATGGCTCGGGAGTAGGATGTCACAAACCAGCGGAGGCCGGCATGTTCAAGGACTTCAAGGCGTTTGTGAATCAGGGCAATGCGATGGATCTGGCGGTCGGCGTTGTCATTGGCGCCGCCTTCGGCAAGATCGTCGACTCGGTCGTCAACGACATCGTCATGCCGCTGATCAGCCTGGCGACGGGCGGCGTGGATTTCTCGCAGCGGTTCATCGCGCTCAGCGGGCAGGGCGGCGCGACGCTCGAGGAAGCGCGCAAAGCCGGCGCCGTGCTCGCGTACGGCAACTTCATTCAGACCGTGTTCAATTTTCTGGTGATCGCGTTTTCGATTTTTCTGGTGGTGCGGCAGATCAACAAGATGCGGGCCGGGAAGTGAGCTCGTAAGGAGGTAGCACTGACGATTGATGGCGGTGAGGCAGGGATTCGAACCCTGGATAGAGCTTTAAAGGCCCTATAACGGTTTAGCAAACCGCCGCCTTCAGCCTCTCGGCCACCTCACCGGAACGTCTAGAGTATCAGACCGGGCGGTTTCTACCCGGGCGGCCGGAGTTTCGGCGGGAAACTGCAAATTCTGGCCGGAAATACGCAGTTCAGATTTTGGCATTTCCGTTGCACACAGACGGGTCGTTTCCAAATGCGGCGCGAAAGCGCCAGACATGGAGCTGCCCATGCGTGCTGTCCGTGTGTCGCTGTGTGCCATCGTCTTGTTCGCGGCCGTCGGAGTGCTTCGGCCGGCCGCGCCTCTCCTCCAGGCCCAGACCGCTCAGAGTTCGAAGCTCGATGCGGCGCTCGTCGACAAACTGAATCAATCACTGCCCGGGACGCCGATCGAAGTGGTGATCGTCTTCGCGGATCTGGCCGCGGCGCCGCGCGTGCAGGCGCTCGCGACGACCTTCCTGCAGATGCAGGCGTTGCCGATGGCGGGCGCCATTTTGCCGGCGGAGCAGATTCCAGTGATCGCCGGCTGGCCGGAAATCACGAGCATCACGTTCAACGCGCCGCTGAAGTACTTCCTGCACGAGTCGGTACCGGTCATCAAAGCCGATCAGGTCTGGCGCACGTACGGCCAGACGGGCGGCAATGTGACGGTGGCGGTCGTCGACAGCGGCATCGACGGCACCCATCCGGATCTGGCCATGGGATCGAAGGTCATTCAGAACGTGAAGGTGATTCCATTCGGCCTCTCACAGGAGAACGTGGCGCTCACCGACACCTCATCCGGTCACGGCACGCACGTCGCCGGCACGATCGGCGGAAACGGCGCGGTGTCGAGCGGCTACTACCTCGGGGTGGCGCCGGATGTGAAACTGGTCGGCCTCGGCGCCGGCGAGGGCATCGCGATCCTGAGCGCCGTGCAGGCGTATGACTGGATTCTCCAGCATCACGCCCAATACAACATTCGCGTGGTCAGCAATTCGTGGGGATCGACCGGCGGCGAGATCAACCTCCGCGATCCGATCGCGATGGCCACGCTCGAGGCGTACAAGCGCGGGATCCTGAGCGTGTTCGCCGCCGGAAACGACGGCGGCTATGACGTCATGAATCCGTACTCGCTCCCGCCCTGGGTGCTATCGGTGGCGGCCGGCAAGAAGGATGGCGTCACGCTCGCCGATTTTTCGTCCCGAGGGAAAGACGGTGACTACTTCAAGCATCCCGATCTGACGGCGCCGGGCGTCGACATTGTCGCCACGCGTCTGCGGACCTTCGGGATCACGGCGGAAGATGCGTTCCCGAATCCGGTAAATCCCCTGTGGACGCCGTCGTACGCTTCGCTCAGCGGCACCAGCATGGCGACGCCGCACGTCTCGGGCGCCGCGGCACTGCTGCTGTCGGGGAATCCGCAGCTCTCTCCGGATCAGGTGATCGACGTGCTGACGTCAACGACGACGGCGATGCCTGGGTATGCCCTGCATGAGGCGGGATACGGGTACCTGAACGCGCTGGCGGCGTACGAAGCCAGCCGGAAACTCACCGGAAATCTCGCGCAGTTCCTGGCCGGGACGCGCGAACATTCCGACACCGAGGTTCTCGGATTCGATCCGAACGGCAGCGTGCCGGCCGACGAGTATCAGTTCAGCGGGCTCAGCGCGGTGAGCGCGACCGGCACGGCGCCGATCGATTTTCCGTTCACCGTTCCGCAAGGCACTCTATACGTGGACGTTCGTCTCAACTGGACACCGTCGCAGCAGGACGCATTCGACCTGCAGGTGCTCGACCCGCAGGGCAACGTCAAAGTGACGAGCGGCAACAGCGTGGATTCCGGCGAAGCCGCGTTCTTCGTGCCCAGCACGTTTGGCGGGTACACCTTGCGGCTCGTGCCATTTGCGGGCGTGGCGGTGCAGTACAACGCCACGGTGAAGGTGGCGTACGGCACCCCGCCCCCGAACTGGCCGCCGACGCGGCCGCCGTCATCGCAGGTGTATCTGGGCGTCGCCGGCGTCTACAAGTCCTACGTCGCCGTCGGGATCGTCACCGATGCCTTCAGGAGCGGCGACTCCGGCTTCATCGTCTTCAATCTGGCGAGCGCGGATGGCACGCCGATGCCGGGACAGGCGGCCAACCTTCAGGCGATCTACACGGATCGGAATGGCGCGGTGGCGTTTGTCGACAATTCGATCACCGATCGTGACGCCGGCGAGTACGAGACGTCGTTCAATACCGGCACGGCCGGCTGGACGGCGGGTCCGATCACCGTCTCGTTCGTCTGGAAAGGCGCGGGGGCGATGCGGGCGCTCAACGCCGGATTCACGTTGAACAAGCTGGCGACGTCGCTCCAGACCAACGGCACGGCGTTTACGCCCGGCCAGCAGATCGCATTTAGCGGGGACGTGGCGCAGGTCACGACGCTGGCAACGGGCACGGTCAAGACCACGCCGCTCACCGGCGCGACGGTGACGTTGACTCTCAGGGACTCGCAAGGGAACGCGCTGGCGTCAACGCAGGCGGCGACGGATCTTCAGGGGCACTATGCCGGCGCGTTTAGTGCGCCGAGCACGGCTCGGGGGAACGTGACGCTCGTGGCCGAATCCCGCTATCAGGATGCGACGATCGTGACCGGCAGCAAGGACTGGTTCGGCCGCGCCGTCACGGGTCTCGTCTTCCCGGGCAACCTCGCACCGACGGTCACGCTTTCCGCCATACCGGACGCCAGCCGCAAATCGACGGCGTCATTCCTGATGTCGATCGACGCGGCGGTTCGTGACGAGGACGGGTGGGCCGATGTGACGACGATTGTCTTGACGCTGGTGGATGGCCGAGGGCGAGTGATCGGGCGATGGCTGAAGCCCGATTTCACTGAGGGGGATGCCTGGACCTGGCGCTTCAGCAAGGTGCCGCGTGTCACGGGACAGTCGCCGTGGACGGTGACAATTACCGCGCAGGACAGCGCGGGGCAGGCCGTCACGAAGAGCGTGGTCGTGAAATAGACGATCAGCAGCAGCTGCGTGCCGTTCGCTCGAGCTGAGCGAGCGGCACGTCGATCACGCGGCTGAGCTTCTTTCGGTCCTGCGTCGCCGCGCCGTTGGACGACAGGGCGGCCAGCGCCGATCGAAGCACGCCACTGATCGCCGGGTCGTCGAGCTCGGCGAGGCGGTAGTGCACCCAGAGCCCGTCCCGGCGGGTGGCGACCAGGCCGGCTTTGCGCAGGTGCGCCAGATGGCGGGAGGCCGTCGGCTGCGGGATGTCGAGCGCCTCGTGGATGTGGCAGACGCAGATCTCGCCCGAGGCGAGCAGGCCCAGGATGCGCCGGCGCGTCTCGTCGGCGAGCGCGGCGAAGACGTGATCGAGCGTGACGGCGGCGGTCTTCATATTCGTGTTGACGAATATAACAGGCCCGCACTATATTCGCAAATCAGAATATGAACCGTTTCGAGCGGTACCTCAGCCTGTGGGTGGCGATGTGCATGGGCGCCGGGGTCCTGCTCGGTCTCGCCGTTCCCGATGTGATGGGCGCGCTGCGCCGCCTCGAATTCGGCGCGGGCAGCCAGATCAACGCCCCGATCGCCGTGCTGATCTGGCTGATGATCACGCCGATGATGATGAAGGTCGACTTCGGCGCGATTCGCAATGTGGGCCGGCGGCCGCGCGGACTGCTCGTCACCCTGTTCGTGAACTGGCTGGTGAAGCCGTTTTCCATGGCCGCCATCGCCTGGCTGTTCTTCCGGTATCTCTTCAGCCCGTGGATCGCGCCGGCCGATGCCGATCAGTACATCGCCGGCTGCATCATTCTCGCCGCCGCGCCCTGCACGGCGATGGTCTTCGTCTGGAGCTACCTCACCAAGGGGGATGCCGCGTACACGCTGGTGCAGGTCGCCATCAATGATTTGCTGATGCTCCTGTTGTTTGCGCCGATCGTCACGTTTCTGGTGAGCGGCGCGGCCTCGCTTCACGTGCCGTTTCAGGTGTTGCTCTATTCCGTGCTGGTCTTCATCGTGGTGCCGCTCGCGGCCGGGGTGCTGATCCGTCTGTGGATGGTGCGATCGAAAGGGCGGAAGTGGTTTGAGGACGTGCTGCTGCCGCGATTCGCGCCGGTCAGCATGGCGGCGCTACTGGCCACGCTGGTGCTGATCTTCGCGTTCCAGGCGCACAACATCACGACGAAGACGCTGCACGTCGGCCTGATTGCCATCCCGATTCTGATCCAGGTGTATTTCAATGCCTCGCTGACCTACGGACTGATGCGGGTCTTCCGGGTGGAGCACGCCGTCGCCGCGCCGGGCGCCCTGATCGGCGCCAGCAACTTCTTCGAGTTGGCCATCGCAACCGCCATCGCCCTCTATGGGCCGGAGTCCGGCGCGGCACTGGCCACGGTCGTCGGCGTGCTGATCGAGGTGCCCGTCATGTTGTCGGTCTGCGCGGCCTGCAACCGGACGCAGCACTGGTTCCCGAGGCCGCCAATATATTCGTCTTGACGAATGTATTGACCTCACGCTATATTCGCCAAATCGAATATATGGAGACCCCCATGACCGACGCTACTAACGCCGTTGACGTGACCCTGACCGAAACCGTGAAGGACAAGTACGGCGCCATCGCGCGCAAGGTCCGCACCGGCGAGAGCGAGAAAGCCTCCTGTTGCGGGCCGACCTGCTGCGGCGGCGGCGAGAAAGACGCCATTTCCGCCAACCTCTATTCCGACGCCGAGGCATCGGCCGTGCCCGAGACCGCCATGACCGCGTCGCTTGGCTGCGGCAACCCGACCGCGCTGGCCCAGCTTAAGCCCGGCGACGTCGTGCTCGACCTCGGCTCCGGCGGCGGCATCGACGTGCTGCTGTCCGCCAAACGCGTCGGCCCGACCGGCAAGGCCTATGGCCTCGACATGACGGACGAGATGTTGGCGCTGGCCATGGAGAACAAGAAGAAGGCCGGCGCGACCAACGTGGAATTCCTGAAGGGCCACATCGAGAACATCCCGCTGCCGGCCAACACGATCGATGTGATCATCTCGAACTGCGTCATCAACCTCTCGGGCAACAAGGACCGCGTGATGGCCGAGGCCTTCCGCGTGCTCAAACCCGGCGGCCGCTTCGCGGTCTCCGACGTCGTCCGGTTGCGCGAGGTCCCGGATGATGTGAAGAAGAACATGGAGCTGTGGATCGGCTGTGTCGCCGGCGCGCTGCAGAAGGACGACTACGTCGCGAAGTTGAAGGCGGCCGGCTTCACGGACATCGAGGTGGAAGTCACGCGCGAGTACCGCGCGGCCGAGGCGCAGAGCTTCCTCGAGGCGTCTGGCCTGAACGTCGGTGACTACGCCGAGAAGATCGACGGCGCGTTCATCAGCGCCTTCATCCGCGCCCGCAAGCCGTGAAGCTGTTGTTTCTCTGCGTCGCCAACTCCGCCCGGAGCCAGATGGCCGAAGGCCTGGCCCGGGCGATGTTTGGCGATCGCGCCGAGGTCGCGAGCGCCGGCAGCGCGCCGGCGCGCGTCAACCCATTCGCGATTGCCGCCATGGCCGAGATCGGCATCGACATCTCGAACCACCGCTCGAAGTCGGTTGACGACGTCAGGGCCGGCGACTTCGACATGGTCATCACCCTCTGCGCCGACGAAGTGTGTCCGGTGGTGCCTGGCCGCGTGAAGCGCCTGCACTGGCCAATGCCCGATCCGGCGGCCGCGCCGCCCGATCAGGCGCCGGCGCGTTTTCGCGAAGTCCGGGACGCGATTCAATCCAAGCTGGAGTTGCTCAAGGCATAATCTCGTCGTGCCAAGCACCAAGGGCCCGTCGGTGGTCCTTTTTTCCGGCGGCCGGGGCTCTGGAGCGCTCACCCGCCAACTGATCACGGCGCCATCGATCTCGTTGACCATCGCGATCAACGGGTATGACGATGGCGCGTCGACGGGGGAGGTGCGGCGGTTTCTCGCCGACGCGCTCGGCCCATCCGATTTTCGGAAGAACGCATCCCGGCTGGCGTCCATTCTCGAAACCTGCTCGCCAGGGCTGATCGACGCGCTCGACCGGCGGCTGCCGGTCGGCGCCGTCGAGGCTGACGCGCGCCAGGCGTTGTTGGCGCTCAAGGTCGCGTATCCGGGCCTTGGCCTGGCGGTCGATCACTTTCTGGCCGACCTCGCGCGCGGCGGCCGGCCGTTCAACTTTTCCGATTGCAGCGTCGGCAACCTGATCTTCGCGGGCCTCTATCTGGAATGCGGACGCGACTTCAACCGCACGGTCGACCGATACGCGGCGCTCCTGGGACTCGATCCCGGTCTCATCGAAAACGTCACGGATGGCACGAACGCCTGGCTCATCGGGATTGACGCGACCGGCCGATTGCTGGCGAGCGAAGAAGAGCTGGTCGACTCCTCGCAGCCGAACACGGTTCAGGACATCTTCCTCATCGATCGTCCACTCTTGGCGGAGGAGCGCCGGGCGATCGAAGCGAATCCCACCGATGCCGCCCGGCTTCTCGCGCCGCGAGCCGCCACCGTTTCCCTGAACCCGCGTCTGGCCGAACGCATCGCCGGCGCCGACCTCATCATCTACGCGCCCGGCACACAGCACTCCAGCTTGTTTCCCTCATACCTCACGCCCGGGCTGAGCGCGGCGATCGAAGCCAATCTCACCGCGCTGAAGGTCCTGGTCACCAACATCCAGGCTGACGCGGAGATCACCGGCAGCAGTGCCGTCAACATCATCGACCGCGCGGTCTACTACCTGAAAGACCGAGGACGCCAAGCCACGCCGACGCCCTGCCTGATCACGCACTACGTGATCAACGACTCGCGCACCCGCGCCTCCGAAGGTCCGTACGTCCCGCTCGGACCCGTCGACGCGATCGAAGACCAGCGTCTCGTGCGGATCGGCAACTACGAGGACGGCGTCACCGGACAACATGACGCCTTGCGCGTGCTCGCGCCGTTCATCGAGTCGATTCAGCGCCGCTCACACCGGCGTCGGGTGGCCGTTCTGCTGCATGACGCGGGATCGATCAACAAAGTGGTGCAGACGCTGCTCGAGATGGTGCGGGGCGGCATCAGCGACGTGCCGCTCGACGTCGAAGTGTTCTACGCCGGCGCGGACACGCTCGATCCGGCGTTCGTGAAGCGCCTGCCATTCGGCGTGACGCGCCTTGCCGCCGACGGCGCGTTCGCCGCCGCCGCACGCGCGGGTCAGTTCGACTACGTCGTGCTCTTCGAATCGTCAGGCATGTATCGCGGCGAGAACATCGTGAGCCTCGCGCCGCATCTGGCCGTCGGGCGCCTGGACGCCGTGTGGGGGAGCCGGCGATTGTCGGTGCGAGAGATCGAGGCGTCGTACAAGTTCCGGTATCACTCGAACGCGCTGGTCGGCGTGATCAGCTATCTCGGCAGCTACGTGCTGAGCCTCTCGTATCTCTTCCTGTATCGGCGCTACATCTCCGACACGCTATCGGCCGTGCGCGCCGTCCGAGCGTCGGATGCGCTCGACCCGTCGATCGACCTGACGCACCGGCGGGTGAATCATCTGTTGTTGGCGAAGCTGATGCGGCGCAAGGCAGACTTGCTGGAAATCCCAGTGCAGTTCATTCCGGTCTCGCCCGACAGCGTGAAACGGATCAGCGTGTTCGAGGGGATCGGATCGCTGGCCATGATCGTGTGGCGACGGATCCGTCCGAAATGAGGCCATGTCGCGACTGTTGATCATCCCGGCCGCGGGGCTCGGCACTCGTCTTGGATCCCCGTTGCCCAAGCTGCTCGTGCCGGTCGCTGGCGTGACGATGCTCGACCGCCTGCTGGACCTGTACGAATCCGTCGTCGACCGCGTCGTTCTGGTGGTGAATCCGTCGGCGGCGCCCGGTGTGGACCAGCATCTGCGATCGCGGACGCGGCGTCTACCGGTCGAGTGCGTGCAGCAGACGTCCCCGACGGGCATGCTCGATGCGATCCTTCTCGGCGTGCCGGCGGTCGCGGTGTATGAGCCGTCGAGCGTCTGGGTCACGTGGTGCGACCAGGTGGCCGTGCATCCAAAGACGATCGCCCGGCTTGCCGAACGAACGAGCGGCGCGTCGGCCGCGCTGGTCATGCCGACGGTGAGGTGCGAGCACCCGTACATCCACCTGGAGCGGGACGGCTCGAACCGCATCGTCCGTGTGCGGCACCGGCGTGAAGGCGACGCCATGCCGGATGCCGGCGAGAGCGACATGGGTTTGTTCGCGATGTCGCGAGTGGCGTATCTGGAGTGGCTGCCGAAGTACCTGGCCGAAGCCGAAGTCGGCCGCCAGACGGGCGAACGTAATTTCCTGCCGTTCATCGTCTGGGTCGATCGGCACGCCAAGGTCGAGACGTTCCCATGCGAAGACCCGATGGAAGCCATCGGGATCAACACGCCGGACGATCTGGCGCGCGTCGAACGCTACTTGACGCGATAGACGCCGACGTCGCCGCTGCGAAAGACCTCTTCGAATTTCGCCGGATCCTTGTCGAACACTTCCTCGCCCTTCCCAGCCTTGCGCTCCACGTCGTCTTCATACACGTAGTCCACGCCGAGCTGTTTGGCGATCGCCCACGCGGCTGCGGCGTCGGTCTGAGCGAACATCGAGTCGGCTAGTTGCGACTGCGTGTCGTACGCCCTCGTGTGCATCATCGAGATGGGCAGCCCGGCGGCCATCCGCCGTTCAGCCCAGGAAGGCACGAGGCTCCAGGTCCACCGGCCGCGCGGCACAGGGTCCATCTGCACGATCGCGTCCTTCGGCGTATGCGTTCGGATCCAGGCAAAGACGGCCTGCTGATCGCGGGAGATGACGATGGTGAACGGGAAATCTCCGGGACTGACGCTGAAGTTGTGAATATCCTGCGCGTTGTACTCGTCGATCGCCAACGTCGGCGCGCCAGCCATCAGCGTCAGCGCCACGACGACTCCAACCACGCGGCGACGTCCCTGATCCAGGCCGGTGGCGATGAAGCGCGCCGCCAGCGCCGGCAGGACGAGCAGCAGCAAGTGGCCGGCCCTGAATCCCACCCAGTACAGATCCATCGAGAGCCGCACGAAGTACATCGCGATAAGCGCGAGCACGATCAGGGCGAGATACGGAAAGAAACGCCGCAGCGGGAATTGCGGCGCGGGCCAGCATCCAGCGCCGGCGATCCACAACGCCGGCCCGAGCGAAACCAACAACGCCGTCACGGGATGGTGCAGCGACTGATCCGTGAAGCCGAACGCCAGCGCGCCGCCGGCGCCTTCGACCATGTGATTCGTGACCAGCCAGCCGATCGCCGCGAGGACCGGCGCAATCACGATGAACTGGCCGAGGACGTTTCTCACCGGCGACGGCTCGCGCACGGCGTCGAAGACGAAGGATGCGCCGTAGGCGAGCGCGAACAGGCCGCCGACGAGCGGGCTGTAGAGCACGGAACCGGCGAGCGCGAGGCCCATCATCAAGCTTGCGATCCGGCTACCTCGGCTGCCGATCGCCGCCACGCCGACGATCGCCACCAGGCCGAGCGCGTACGCCATCGAATGCTGCGGCACGTACCAGATGCTTCGCTGCAGCCCGTCGATTCGATAGCCGCCCAACGCCCAATTCGCCACGGCATCAATATTCACGTTCTTCAACGTCGCCATCGGCTGATGCGTGTACCAGAGTCCAACAATGGCCGCGAGACCCTCCGCGCTCGATGCGACGAGCGCCAGCCCGACCGCCGTGGCCGCCGCGCCGGCCCGCGGGACGACGACCCAGGTGGCGAGGAAGATCGTCGACATGAGCAGCAAACCGGTGATCAGCGCGTTCAGCTTCAGGCACCGCTGAATGTCCTGCAGGGCCGCGGGACCGGTTCCGGCGATGGCAGCCGGCACAACGAAGTACGTCCAGTAGTAGTGGATTTCATTTCCGGCCAGAAACGGATTCTGCGCAGGCAGCTCGAATTTCTTCAGCTCGGCCGTCAGCGCCGCGTGCCACACGAAGTCCGCGGTGAAATACGCGCGATAGTAACGGTTGCCTTCCTTGTCGGCCCAACCGACGTTCGCGAGCGGCGGCACGGCCACGGCGAGCGTGAGCAGCAACACGAGCAGCAGCGACGTCGTGGACGCGCGCGTCCATTCGGGCAGGGAAATGAGCGGGCGACGAATCGGGCGGAGCAGGATCCAGACGAGGAGGCCGATCAGCGCGACGGCGGCGACAAACCACGCCCACGTCGCGCGGTGCGCGGCGATCGCGGCCCAGAGCGCGAGGTTCGCCAGCGTGTAGCCGAAGAGCGCGCCTGCAATCCAGCCGGCCGCATGCCGGCGGCCGAACAGGGCGAAGCCGATGCGGAATCCAGGCGCGACCGCGCCCAGGTAGACGAAGGCATAGAGCCAGCCGGAGCTGCCATCACCCAGGATCCACAAAGACGCCGCGACGAGCAGGACGAAGAGTGCCAGGCAGGCACGCATTGCGCGGCTACTCTACCCGCGCGCGCGTGCCGCTGAATTACTATTTGATAAATGCCGCCACGCGTCCGATTTGCGCCGTCGCCCACGGGCTATCTTCACGTCGGCGGCGCGCGCACCGCGCTCTTCAACTGGCTCTACGCCCGGCGCCACGGCGGCGCGTTCATCCTGCGCATCGAAGACACCGACGTCGAGCGTTCGTCAACCGACATGGTGACGGCCATTTTCAACAGCATGAAGTGGCTGGGACTCGATTGGGACGAAGGCCCCGATGTTGGCGGACCGCACGGGCCGTACTTTCAGACCGAGCGCCTCGACAAGTACCGCGCCGCGGGCTTTGCGCTTGTCGCCTCGGGACACGCGTATCGCTGCTTCTGCAAGCCGGAGGATCTCAAGGCCGAACGGTCGGCCGCCGAGGCGGCGGGCCGAACATGGAACTACGACCGGCGCTGCCAGCGGCGGTCGGCCGCCGAGGTCGCTGCGAAAGTCGCCGCCGGCGAACCGAGCGCCATCAGGTTCCTCGTGCCGCCGGGCATCACCGCCTTCGACGATCTCGTTCACGGACGCATCGAGTTCGATAACGCCAACATCGAGGATTTCGTGGTCATTCGCTCGGACGACTACCCGACCTACCATTTGTCGGTCGTCGTCGATGACGTCGACATGCAGGTGTCGGATGTGGTCCGCGGCGACGATCACATTTCGAACACGCCGAAACAGGTGCTGCTGTATCACGCGATGCACGCGGCCGTGCCGCGATTCGCGCATGTGCCGCTCATCATGGGGCCAGACAAGAAGCGGCTGAGCAAGCGCCATGGCGCGACGTCGGTGGGCGAGTACGAGGCGCAGGGCTACCTGCCGGAGGCGATGGTGAACTTCCTCGCGCTGCTGGGCTGGTCACCCGGCGGCGATCAGGAAATCTTCTCGAGGGAAGAGCTGATTCAGCGATTCGATCTCGAGGGCATCAGCGGCGGCAACGCGGTGTTCAATCCAGAGAAGCTGGACTGGTTCAATCAGCAGCACATCATGCGAATGAGCGCGGCGGAGATCCTCGGGAGATTGAGAAGTGCGGGATTGATGAATGTGGGATTGGAGATTGGGGAACTTCAGATTGAGAAAGTGATCGACCTTCTGAAGCCGCGCTCGAAGAAGCTCGCGGACTTCGTGCCGCAGATGCGCCCGTTTCTCAGCGACGACCTGGTGTTCGACGAGGCGGCCGTGAAGAAACACCTCAGCGATCCGGCCGTGCCTGGTTTGAGAAAAGCCCTGGCGTCGGCGCTGCGGACCGTCGAACCCTGGACCGCCGCCGCGTTGGAGGAGACGCTTCGGGCGGTCGCGGCGGCACACGGCGTCAAGGCCGGCGTGCTGATCCATGCGACGCGCGTGGCCGTCACCGGCCAGGGGAACAGCCCCGGACTATTCGAAGTGCTCGAGCTCGTCGGCCGCGATCGCGTCATTCGCCGCCTCGAGCTTTGCTAAGCTCCCTCGGTGCACGTCAAAGACCCCGCGGCGGCGTTTGAGAAAGGCCGCCGACACCTCATGCGCCGCGACCCGAAGCTCGGCGCACATATAAAGAAGATGGGCCGCGAACGGCCCACCTTCGCGCCCCGCGATCCGTTTCACGCCCTTGTGCGCGCGGTTCTTTCGCAACAGCTCTCGACCAAGGCCGCCGACACGATCGAGCGCCGCGTGGTCGACCTCGTGGGAGGGCGGGCGGCGCTCTCGCCCGCGTCGCTTCTGGCGGCAAAGCCAGAGGCGCTCCGCGCCGCCGGCGTCAGTTGGCCGAAGATCTCCTATCTGCGCGATTTAGCCAGCCACGTGATGGACGAACGGCTCGATCTCCACGGTCTTAAGCACAAGACCGATGAGGAAATCGTCGTGGCCATCACGGCCATCAAGGGGTTCGGCCGCTGGTCGGCCGAGATGTTCCTGATGTTCTGCCTCCACCGCCCCGACGTCTTCCCGGTCGGCGACCTGGGCATCGTCAAGGGCGTGCAGAAGCTCACGGGCATGAAGCGGCGTCCGAAGCCACGGACCATGTTGCGGGCGGCCGACGGCTGGAAGCCGTACCGGTCGATCGCCAGCTGGTATCTGTGGCGTCTCATCGAGTGACGGGAAGGAACGCATGACGCTTCGCAGGCAATTGCTCATCGGCAGCACGATCGCCGCGGCCCTCGTCGCCGTGTCGGGCACGCTCGCGATCGAGGCGCTGCGCGCTCGAGATCGCCGAATCGCGCTCGAGCGCACCGCGGCCGCGGCCATCACCGAGCACCAGAAGGAGGCCTGCGACGCGTCGCCGAACTGGTTCCTGGCCGGCCCACGCGAAGGCCGGCCGACCAAAGAGGAGCTCGCGCAGCCGGACGCCGACGTCTACACCAAGCGGCCCGACATGAAAGCACGGCCGTTCGAGTACTTCGCGTTCGACGAAGAGTTTCGCGGCGTCACCACGGCGGCGCCCAGATTCCCTGACACGCTGCGCGCCGCGCTGAAGTCCGGCAATGAGTTTGCGAGCGAGAGCTGGCGCGGGCCCGACGGCACCGGCGTCATGACGGCGCGTTGGACCAACTGGCGGCCGAGCGAATGCGCGATCCTGCTCTTCCGCGCCGCGCCGCCGCCGCACCAGACGTGGGAGCGCACCGGAATCTTCTCGGGGCTGTTTGCCGCGGTGTTCGTTGTCGCGTTCTTCGTCGGGCTGCCGACCACCACGCGCGCGACCACCGTCGCGCACGCCATGCGGAACTCCGCGCGAGACGAGTACGCCGCGGTGCTGCCCGCGCCAGGCTCGGACGAGATCACGTCGATCAACGCGCTCTTCAACGACGCGGCCGCGGGCATCCGTCAACGCTCCACCGAGATTCGTGAGCAACAGGAGGCGATCCGCCGACTCTCCACGGAAACCACGAACGATGTCGTCGTTCCCCTCACGGCCGTGCCCGAGCGCCTGGGCGACGTGCTGAGATCCGTGAGCCTCACGCCGGTTGTCCGAGAGCAAATGCAGGCGGCGCTTCGCGACGCGCAGACCGTGGCGCTCCATGCCGGCAATCTCGTCACGGCGGCGCGCCTTCGAGACCGCGACGCCGTGGCGTCCACTGATTCCGTCGATCTCACGGCGCTCGTGACCAAAGTGGTGTCCGAGTACGAGATGTTCGCCCACGCGTTTGGCGTGAAGTTATCCGCCACCGTGCCCGACGCGGCCGTGATGGCCACCGGCGACGCGCTGCTTTTCGAAGCCGCGCTGGCCAATCTCGTGGACAACGCGATTCGCTACAACCGCCCCGGCGGATCCGCCATCGTCGATCTCGACGGCGACCCGCGGGGCAAGTTCCGTCTGATCGTCAGCGACGATGGCGTGGGCGTGAATGACGCGACGCTGAAGTACTTCAACGGCATCCGGCGTTTCCGGGGCGACGAGCGCCGAAAGCACCGCCAGGACGAGGTCGGATTGGGGCTGGCGATCGTTCATGAAGTTACCGGCCGGGCGAAGATCGGGCTGTCATTCCGGCGAAAAGACAATGGCGGGCTGGAAGTCACGCTCAAGTTCCCGCAGGGCTGAAGCCCTGCGGCTACTGCCGCAGTAGCCGGCGGGCTTCAGCCCGCCGGGAGTAGAATCCGCCGATGATCAACCGGCGGTCGTTGTTGAAGCTCGGCGGCGCGGTGCTGGCGTGGCGGCCCTTCGCGCGATTCAGAGTGCTGGCGCAGGCGGCGCCGGCCGCAGCCTTCACCCAGGATCAGATCAAGGCGCTCTTCGGCATCGCCGAGGTCGCGCTGCCATCTGCTGTCGATGCGGACGGCCGCGACGGCGCGGTGCGAAAGTTCGTCGCCTGGCACGTGAACTACCGTGAAGGCGCCGATATGGGTCACGGCTACGGCAACTCCACGCTGCGCCCGAAGTCCGGACCGCCCGTAGCGCCCAGATATTCGGCGCAATTTGCCTCGCTCGACCAGGCCGCCCGCGCACAGGGCGCCGCGTCATTTGCCGCGGCGCCGGCGGCGGTCCGGCGCTCGATTGTCGAGGCGGCGCTCAACGCGCCTACGCCGATCAACAGGCTGCCGGCGCGGCCGACCGGCGCGAATCTCGTCGCGGACTTTACGGGCATGTATTTCAATAGCGCCGGCGCGTTTGATCTTGCGTATCAGGCCGCGATTGGCCGGGACGACTGCAGAGATCTCGAAGGCTCGGATCAGCCGCCCGCGCCGATTGGAGGCCGATGATGCAAGCCAAACGCACGGTCTCGGCGGACTACGTGATCGTCGGCGGCGGAATCACGGCCGCGATGGTCGCCCAGAAGCTCAGCGACCTCAAGCCCTCCGCGTCCATCATCGTCGTCGAAGCCGGATCACCGTTGTTCGATGCGGACAATCGATTCAACTACCGACAGCGAAGCCTCGATTACGGCGAGAACCAATGGCCCGGCGATTTCGTTGCGGATCAGGCGCCCGACGGGATGATTTCCCGAACGATGGCCGTCGGCGGATCCGCGCTCCATTGGGGTGGCGTCTGCAACCGGTTCTCGGAAGAAGACACGCGACTCAAGTCGCTCTACGGTCTGGCGGCCGACTGGCCGCTCGAGTGGAAGGATCTCGAGGCGTTCTATTGCGAGGCGGAACAGCGGATTGGCGTGTCGGGCGAACCGAGTCCGCTCAAAGAGGATTGGCGCAGCCAACCCTACCCGATGCCGGCGATGACGCCGACGTTCAACCTGAAGCAGCTCAAGACCTGGGCCGAGAAAAGCGGGATTCCGTTCTGGACGACGCCGCAAGCGAAGAACACGGTTGAGGGGTACGGCGGCCGTAGCAAGTGCCACCGCTGCAACACGTGCGAGATCTGCCCGACCGGCGCGCGGTACTCGCCTGATTGGACATTCAAACAGCTGATCGCCGACAAGAAGCGCCGGGTCGAACTGCACTCGAACACGCTCGTCCGAAAACTGGTTCTCGACGACAGGTCCACGCGCGTCGTTGCGGCGCAGGCGGTGAACGAGACCGGCGCCGGCCAGGAAGTCGAGTATCGAGCGAAGACGTTCGTGATTGCCTCGGGGTACGTCTGGAGCGCGCACCTCCTCCTCAATTCGGCCGAGGCGCGGTTTCCCAACGGGCTCGCCAACAAGACGGATCAGGTCGGCCGCTATATCAACGGACACCTGGCGTTCCAAACGCAGATCGACCTCGACGTCAAGATCTTCCCCGGCATGAACGAACAGCACAGCCTCATCTCACGACAATTCTTCCGATGCGCCGCCGACAAGCCGTACGTTCGGCACGACCTGCGCGTGTGGGAGAGCGCCAGCGGGCGCGAGCCCCGGCTGAGAGACGCGGCCGGGAAGCTCCTTCTGGGTGACGACCTGCTGAACGAATGGCGCACCCGGACGCGTCGAGGTTCAGCGCGCGTGCGCGGGTACTTCACCGTCGAGCCCGACCGCGAGAGCCGGATCACGCTCGACCCGTCCCGGAAGAACCGTCATGGCGATCCGATGCCGGTCGTGCGCCACAAGATCGACGCGGCGAGCGAATCGCGCATGGCCGCGACACGAACGCATTTTGAGACGGTCTTCGCGCAGTTGGCGAAAGCGAATGACGGCCGGATGGGCGGCATCAGCGCGCTGAACTACCAGGATCACCCGGCCGGCGGCTGCCGCATGGGCGCCGACCCCAACACCAGCGTCGTCGATTCCTACGGCAGGACGCACGATCACGAGAATCTGTTCGTGGTGGGATCGCCGACGCTGCCGACCGGCGGGTGCACCAACGGCACGCTCACATTCGTGGCGATCGCGCTGCGCTCCGTGCAGCGGATCGCCAGCGCCTAGCCGACGAATTCGAGCTTTCTCGCCTGTTCTTCGATCCGCGCCTTCGTGATGAGTTCAACCAGCGCGCTGAGCAGAATCACGACGAGGGCGGTGGCTCCCGTCAAGAGCACACTCGAATACAGCCAGGGGGTTGCGATAGTCAGCGCGACGTTGGCCAGGCCAATGAAGAGCATGAGCGCCATCATCCGAGAGGGGCCGCCGCCTTTGTCGAACGGCTTCGCGAACGGCAACTCGGGGTCGAGCAGGATGGTGGTCTGCAACACGAGATGGCTCACGAGACCCAGCACAAGAACGTGCGCGACGGCGTGGAACGGGTCCCTCGTCGCGTAGGCCATGACTGCGGCCACCGCGATCAGGTAGGGCAGCAGGAACATCGTGACGACGACATCTTTGGCGGCGCGGATGAGACGGGCTCGGCTGACCGGCGCGGCGAAGAAGATCCATGACGCTTTGTACGAGTCGCTCCTCGTGAGCTGCATCTTCAACATCGCCGGGAACATCATGATGGCGAAGCCGACGAGCATGAACTGACTGCCCGGCCGGCCGGACATGTCGCCCGGCCGCGAGACGCCCTGAAAGATGTAGAGCGCCGTCAGCGGCAGGATCGTGAGCACGCCCAGCCGGAACTTCTGGTCGTTGCGGAACTGGCTGCGGATCAGCAGCGCCATCGCGCGGCTTTCGCCGGCCCGGAAGAGCCAGCCCTCGCGCACGGGCCTGGCAGCGTGCTTCGGCGTTGCCGCGGCGACCGATACTTCGCCCAGTTGTCCTGAGAATCCAGAAGCCAGCGAGCCGGTGACCGCGACGACCAACGCGCCCAGCACGACGATCGTCAGGGCCGCCGGCACGAGCGTCATCGCATTGAAGTGGCCGTGCGCCAGGTCGAAGTAGCTCGCGAACCACGCCGGGGGCGCGAGCGCGATCGGCCAGGTTCTCTTCAGTTCGTATTCCTTGAGAAACGACTGCGTGGCGATTCGCGAGACCAGTAGATAACCGCCGTAGACCATGAAGCTCATCAAGAGCTGCACCACCGACAGCACTTGTTTGAGCGCGTTGGCGCCCACGAGACGCTGGATCGCGCCGTAGCTGACCAGGAGCAGCAGTGCGATCGCCATCGACGAGCCGTAGAACGCCGCAATCCCCGCGAGGCCGTCGATGACGCCGCGCTGAATGAAGAGGAAGGCGACGGGCAGGTACGACACGAGCGTCGTGAGGAGCAGCGTGTAGACGAGGACGTTGGTCAGCCGGACGGCGAAGTACGTGCGCGAGTTGATCGGGCGAAATCCGAGAACGGCGTAATCGTCCGCCGACGTCAGCGCGGTCGAATGGTCCAGCATGACGGCGGTGCCGGTCATGAACATCACGTACGTGCAGAGCAGCGTGCCGGCAAAGAAGACGTCCTTCGAGGCCGCCAATGCGGCGCCGAGCAGTCCGCCGATGAGCGAGTAGATGATCGCCTGTGAGACGAGGGCTCGGGCGCCGGTCGCGGCCGTGCGTCCGGCCCGGCCGAGCGACGCCGATCGTCCGCGGAAATCGCGCTTGAGCATGGCGCGCGTGAGCGCCCACCATTGCGCGTAGTCCACGCCGACGGCGTCGAAGAACGGCTTCACTTCTGGAGCGCGGAGAGGAAGTCCGACGCCACCTGGCCGACATCGGCGTGGCCCGTCAGCTTGCCGAACGCGGCTTCGAGCGATGTCTCGCCGGTCGATGACTTGAGTTCTTCCGACGTGCCCGACGCGACCATCCGGCCCTTGTCGATGATCACGATCTTCGAACACATGCGATCGACGACTTCAAGGATGTGCGAGCAGAACAGGATCGTCCGGCCCTGCGCCGCCATCTGCTTCAGCAGTTCCTTGATCACCATCGCGGTGTTCGCGTCGAGGCCGTCGAGCGGCTCGTCCATGATGAGGACGTCCGGGCGATGCATCATCGACGCGATGATCGCCACCTTCTGGCGCATGCCCTTCGAGTATTCGCTCATGCGCTGGTTTTCGGCGGACGTGAGACCGAAGAGCTCCAGCATCTCGCGCCGCCGCGCGGCGGCGGTTTTGCTGTCGAGGTGATACAGGCAGGCGACCAGCTCCAGGTACTCGGAGCCGGTGAGGCCGTCGTAGAGCGCAGCGGTTTCCGGAACGTAGCCGATGCGCTTCTTCACCTCCATCGGATGCTCGACGACGTCGAAGCCGGCGACGAGCGCGCGGCCGGCGTCCGGTCGAATCATCCCAGTGAGGATCTTGACGGTCGTTGACTTACCGGCGCCGTTGGGTCCGAGAAAACCGAGGATCTCGCCCGGCTCGACGCGCAGGCTCAGCCGGTCGAGCGCGATCTTGTCGCCGTAGCTTCGAGAGAGCCCTTCGGTGACGATCATTTCTCTGCGAGCAGCTCTTCGATCATCTTCGCCAGCCGCGGCTCGTTCACATCGTCGTACCCGACCATGATGAGGCGGATGTTGCCCTTCTTGTCGATGAGCATGATCTGCGGAATGCCGCCGACGCGATACGCGACATCGTTGGGATCTTTGCCCGGGATGTACTCGACCTTGCCGTTGACGATCTTGACGTCGACCTTGGCCCCGATGGCGACGGGCACGTCCGAGAGATGGTGCTCTTCGAAGTAGGTCTTATCTTTCGCGATCTCGACGTCGGCCGCGACGTTCTGTTCGGCGCCGAAGTAACCGTAGAGACGCGTCGCGAGGGCCACGCGGAATCCCTGCGGCGCGTACTTGGCGCGCAGGCGGTTCACGCCGGGGTAGCTCTCGCGGCACGGCCCGCACCAGTGCGCGGTGAACTCGAGCAGCGTGACATGACCGGGCATCGCGAGCTCGTTCGAGTTGGCAGGCTTGTTGAACCAGGCCGGCGCGGTGAGCGCGGCGGCGGGGAGGCCGACCAGTTCGAGACGCGCGATCTCTTCATCGAAGTAGATTTCTTTGAGTGTCGGTCCACCCGGGCGCGGCGTCGACGCGCCCCAGGCCTTGACGCCGTCACGCAGCAGCGCCAGCGCCTTCGGTGTCATGCCCTGGCCGGCCCAGGCTTCGGCCATGTTGACGTACGCCGACGCGACGCTCTGGCTGAGCTCGGCCGTTTGCTTCGGCGTGAACGACTTCGACGCGTTGATGATCCACGTCGAGTGCTTCTCGATCCCGGCGTCGATGTCGTCGCCACGGTAGTAGCTATTCATTCTGGCGTGCGCGGAAAACTGCGCATCGAACGCGGCGCGGCCAAGGGCGTCGAGCTGATCAACGAGCGCTTCCAGCCGGGCGTTTCGTTCGTCGCCTTTCGGCTCGCGAAGTCCTTCGAGGATTTTCTGCAGAAGCGCGTTGCCTCGAACTTCCGGTGTGAGATCCGTGCGCGCGAGGGCGGCGGTGAGCGTGGCAACGGCCTTTGCGGCATCGCCCGCCTCGGTGTAGAGCTCGACCATCGTGATGAAAGCGGCCGCGTCGAGTCTGGCGATGTCAATCTTCGCCGCGCAGTCCGCGGCCATGGCCTTTTTGTCCGCCTCGATCTTGTCGTATTTCGCGCGCGTGAGCGGAGCCTGGGCTCGCTGTTGCGCCACCGAGAAATCACGAGCGTCCTTGACGCATTGGGCCGGCGCGCTGAGCGGCGCGGCGGGTGTCTGTGGGACGGCGAGAATCAGAGCGAGTGCGAGCAGCATGGCGATGTCCTCTGTTATTCGAGACCCTTGCGAAGAAACGAAACGAATTCGGCGGAGTTGCGCGTCAGGCCGCCGAACGCGACGCGCGGTGTGCCATCCGGATCGAGCGCGGCGTAGTAGGGCAGCGCGACGGTGCCGTACGTGTCGCGCTGCATGTTCTGGAAACCACGGTACGGCTCGCCCTGGCCGTCGGTGTACAGACGCACGCGCACGTAGCGCGTGAGTTCGAGCGCGACTTCAGGGCGCGGAAACATGTTCGCTTCCATCCAGCGGCAATTGGTGCAGGTGTAGCCGGTGAAGTCTATCAGCAGGGGGCGGTTCTGTTGTTTCGCTTCAGCCAGCGCCCTGTCGTAGTCATTGACGATCCACTCAGGCTCCTTGCCGGCCGCCAGCACGCTGGCTTCGGCCGGCGGCAGGAACGCTTCCAGTTCGCCTAACCGCGCGCCGCGAATGCCGTTCCCCAGCCAGACGGCGAGCAGCAACGAGGCGGTGGCGAGCGCCAGCCTGATCGGCGGCTTCGTCCCTCGGAGGAACTGCCACATCAATAGCAGCGCGACGATGACCCACGATGCGAGCACGACGCTGCGCGTGAAGATGCCCCAGCCCCACACGAGATCCACGTTCGACAGGAACTTCATCGCGGCCGCCACTTCGAGCAGGCCCATCGCGCTCTTGACCGACTGCAGCCAGTTTCCGGCGCGCGGCAACGACGCCAGTCGCTGCGGCACGAGCGCAAGAATCACGAACGGCAGCGCGAACACGCTGGAAAACGCGAGCATGCCGGCGAGCGGCCACTGCCAGTCGCCCGTCGCGGCGACGACCAGCAGGCTGCCGAGAAACGGCGCGGTGCAGGTGAACGACGTCAGCGTGAAGGCGAACCCCATCAGCAATGTGCCGACGAACTGCCCGCGGCCGCGTTCCGCGCCGACCGCGCGTGTGACGACGCTGGCGGGGAGCGCGACCTCGACGCGGCCGAACAGGCTCAAGGCAAAGCCGAGGAAGAGCGCGGTGATCCCGAGGTTGACCCAGGGATTCGCGGCAAACTGGTTCAGGCCCGATGCGCCGAGAAACAACGCGAGCGCGAGGCCGACGGCGCTGAACGTCAACACGATCCCCGCGCCATAGACGAGCGCCTGCGTGACCGCTTCCCGGCGCGTGCGTCCGGCGCGCGCGGTGAAATACGAGACGGTGATCGGCACCATCGGAAACACGCACGGCGTGAGGAGCGAGAGGAAACCCATGAGCGCCGCGAGGCCGATGTAGGCGCTGAAGCTGCTGGCTTGGGCCGAGGCAGAAGCGAGATCGGGCACGATGCGCCTCGCTGACCGTCCCTCGTCCGGCGTCAAGCGTCCAACGTTCGCACTCGGTGCAGACACTTCAACTGGTGGAGCGGGCTCCGCGGGACGTTGAACGTTAGACGCCGGACCTTGGACGATCAGGCCTTGGACGGTCACCGTTCTCGTGAGCGTCTCCACCGCCGGCGGCAGGCAGAGCCGGTCGTTGCATGTCTGATATGACAGGTCGATTGACAGCAGCGCGCCGCCGCCCGGCGCCGCCTTCAGGACGGTCACGGGAATCGTGATGACGAGCGAGTTCTCATGGAATTCCGTTTCCATGTTGAAGTTCGGATCGAACGCGCGTGTCGGCGGCGCGCTCGTGGCCGGGCCGCCCGCCGAGAACGCGGGCGTCTTCTTGACGGTGACCGCGAGCGCATGCGGCCCGCCCGGCGGCTGCGTGAGCGAGTAGACGTGCCACCCGCCGTCGATTTCCGCCGTGGCCGTCGCGGTCAGCGCGCTGCCGGGCTTCACCGGGCCCACCGGCTCCACCTTCAACGACCAATGCACCGGGGTTTGCGCTGACGCCACGCTGGCGCCCAGCGCCGAGGCCAGCCACATCCACCCAAGTACTCTCGGCAATCGTCCGCGCATGAGGCATGATATCGGCAAGCTCGCCCGGACTGACGTGCCGCTCCCCAGGACTTCGTTGCTCGTTCTCGCGTTCGCCATTGGCGCGGTGTCGCTCTCGGCCGAGGGCAATCCCGCCCCTATCCGGGCATTCCGATCGTTCACGCGCGGCTCCGGCGCCACCGGCCTTCCCGCATCCACCGTCGTCGGGCTCCACACCGATCGCGAAGGCACGATCTGGATCGCGACGTTTGACGGCGTGGCGCGCGTCGAGCGGGGATCGGTCGAGCGGTTGCCCGCGGCGAAAGACGCGCCGGTGGCGGGGCCGATGTTCCGGATCATCGATCGCCGAGACGGCGGCATCTATGTCAGCGGGGCCAGGGGCGTGTATGCCTTTGACGGCACCGCGTGGACGTTGCTGCCGTCGCCGGAGGAACTCACCGCGCTGGCCGAAGACGCGTCGAAGAACATCATCGGTCTCGATCGGCGCGGGCACATCTGGGTGAAGCCGCCGGACAAGGAATGGCGCCAGTCCTCGGCGGGCGTGGAAGCCATGGAGCTGCACGCTCTGGCCACGCTCGAGGATGGCCGCGTGCTCGCCGCCGGCGCAGCCGGCGTGGTGCGCCTCGATCAGGACAACGTCGTTGGGCTATTCGGCGAACGTCCGCCCGGTCCGCTGACGGCGATCACCGTCGCGTCGAACGGCCGCGTCTGGGTCGCATCAGAGCGCGGGCGCCTGTTCTCGCGCGCCGGGTCCGGCGCATGGGAGCTGTTCGAAATCCCCGGTTGGGACGGCGGCCGCATCCGGGCGATTGCCGAAGACGCGCGTCATCGCATCTGGGTGGGCGGCGACAACGGCCGCGCCGCGGTCGGCAGCGAGTCCGCGGCCTTCGAGAAATGGACGCCGGAGAACGGGATGAAAGCATCGCTCGTCACGGCGATTGCCGGAGATCTCACCGGCGGCGTGTGGTTCGGTTACAACGGCGCCGGGCTGCAGCAGTGGCTGGGCGAAGCGTGGACGCATCGCCCGTACTGGCGCGAGCGCGGCGACGCGGACGCGACGATCACTTTCAGCGTGCGGCCGACGGCCGACGGCGGATTCATCGCCGGCGTCTTCAGCCACGGCGTCTGGCGCTGGGACGGCACGACGTTGGCGACGTACGGGCGGGAGCAGGGCATCACCGAAGACGTGCGCTTTGCCATCGAGCCTTCGCCCGGCGTGATCTGGGTCGGCGCCAGGAACGGCATCTTCGAGGGCCGCGCGGGGCGATTCACGCGCACGCTCAAACTGGCGGGTGGATTCGTCAGCGGGTTCTTCAAATCACCACAGGGCGAATGGTGGGCGACCACCACGGCCGACGGCGTCTTTGTGCGGCGCGACGATCGCTGGCAGAAGCACGATGTCTTCAACGCTCAGCTTGAGCCGTTCACACCGAACATCCGCGACGTGATCTGGCGGCGGGGCGGCGAGGTCTGGGTGGCGAGCGGGCGCGACCTCATCACCTTTCCAAACGGACCAGGCGCCGCCGGCGCCATCCTGCCGCTGCCGGCCGGTCTCTCGTCGCCGAATGCGCTCGTCGAGCACGGAGACAGCGTGTGGATCGGCGCGGTCGGCGGCATCGCCGTGCGCACGGGCGATGTCTGGCGCGTCATGACTGAGGCCGATGGTTTGCCGGGTAGCACGATCTACTCGCTCGCATTTGCGCCGGACGGCACGCTGTGGGCCGGCGGATCGTCGGGCGTCGGCCATCTCGTCAACAATGTGTGGACGGTGTATGACGCGAGCAACGGGCTGATCTCCGAAGAGTGCAACACGTTCGGGCTGACCGTGCAGCCGTCCGGGCGCGTGCTCGTCGGCACGATGTCGGGGCTGGCGATCTACGAGCCATCGGCCCTGTCGCCGCAACCGCAGCAACAACTGCGCGCCTATTGGCGCGCGCCGTTTCCCGGTCCGGATGGCACGGTGCGGGTGCCGGCCGAAGATCAGCGCGTGGTGTTGCAGTGGTCCACGCCCTGGCCGCGACCGGTCGGTGTGGTGTATCGCACACGAATTCGCGAGCTCGGCGGCGCGTGGTCAGATCCGCAGTCCGCGCCGCTGTTGCGCGTCGAAAACCTGGCGGCCGGTTCCTATTCCATTGATGTCGAATCGCGGTTCGATCGCGCCGGCGCGGCGTGGACGCCGCCGATCGCGGCGCGCGTAATCGTGGCGCCCCGCGCCTGGGAGACATTGTGGGCGCGGCTCACCATCGGCGGCGTCGTCGGCGCGATCATGATCGGGCTGGTTCGCTGGCGCACCGCGCGGCTGGCCGCCCGCGCGCGCGAGCTCGAGGCCGCCGTGGCTGAAGCGCTGTCGTCCGCGAAAGTGCTGCGCGGCCTCCTGCCGATCTGCGCGCACTGCAAGAAAGTGCGCGACGACGGCGGGTATTGGACGCGGATCGAGGATTACATCAGCCGCCACAGCGAAGCCGACTTCAGCCACGGGTTCTGCCCCGACTGCGTCGAGAAACACTACGGCGAGCTGAACATGAAGGACATCGACTGAGGCGCCCCGGCTTCATCGTCTACCCCCGTGGAGATGAAGACTAGCCGAAGTGGCGAATCGCGAAGGCCCGACCCGAGCCGGTCTTGAGGTATCGCTCGAAACGATCCGCGACTCTCGGGTCGGCAAACTCAATTGACACCACGAGTGACCAGGGGCGGTGATTGAGCGTGTGCCCCGAGTTGTTCGAGTTGTGCTGAGCGACGCGCTGCTCGACGTCGCTCGTTAGGCCGACATAGTGTCGGGAAGGTTCAGCGACGCCGCGAAGGACGTAGACAATGTGTTTTGGGCAGATCGACATGAGGCCAACTGAAAGCAGGATTCCTGCCGGAACGATGCTGGGAGCGACGTCGGAAGTACGTAGTTTTTGCCTTCGGCGAGGGCTAGCTTGATTGAAGAACCTGCGATGTGTCCGCCTTCGCCCCTTCGGGGCTGCGGCGAGACATTCCGCGTGGGCCGCGCGTGAGCACGGCAGAGCTTCGCCCGCGTGAGAGACCGCGAAAGGAGAGCTCTTGGCGGACCGCGAAGCGGTCTCGCCGAAGCCGCAAGGCAAAGGAAGCGCGGCGAAGGCGGATTGGCTGGGACGCAGGGATTCGAACCCCAATAAGCAGAGTCAGAGTCTGCTGTCCTACCGTTGAACGACGTCCCAGCAACGGGTGGAAACTCTAACGGTAGCAGTACCGCCGGGCATTGGTCTAGTCGACCTATTAAAGTTATCTCAGCCACATGCCATCCGACGCCGCCCCGCCCGCCTCGTTCCGCGGCCTCAGCGAGGCGGATGCTCGGGCACGACTGAACACAGACGGTTACAACGAGCTCCCGCGCGGGAGCCGGCGCACGCCGCTGCGAATCGTCCTCGAAGTACTGCGCGAGCCAATGCTCGCGCTGCTCCTCGGCGGCGGCGCCATCTACCTGGTACTGGGCGATCTGCAGGACGCGGTCATCCTCCTCGCGTTCGCATCGATGTCGGTCCTGATCACGGTGGTTCAGGAAGCCCGCACCGAACGGGTACTGGAGGCGCTGCGTGACCTCACCAGCCCCCGGGCACTGGTCATTCGAGACGGCGAACGCAAACGCATTGCCGGGCGGGAAGTGGTGCGCGGCGATCTCGTCGTGCTCGCCGAGGGGGACCGTGTGCCGGCCGACGCCGCTCTCATCGACAGCCACGATCTGAGAACAGATGAGTCGCTGTTGACGGGAGAGTCCATCCCCGTCCGCAAGGTCGCCAGAACAGATGATGCGCAGGCGGCAGGGCTTCGCCCTGGCGGCGACGATCTGCCTGTTGTGTTCTCAGGATCGCTGGTGGTGAGCGGGACCGCGATTGGCGAAGTGACCGCCGTCGGCGCCCTGAGCGAAATCGGCAAGATCGGCCAGTCGCTCACCACGCTTGAGCTCGAGCCGCCGCG
>SCUN01000012.1 GCA_004297655.1 Acidobacteriota bacterium
GGAAACAGTACCGAAGCGCTGAAAACCGCGGCCGAGGCACTGCTCGCCGGTCGCCGTCATGTCGCTCCACAGCGTGAAGTCGTCGGGCAGGTCTTCGATCTCCGCGCGATCGCCGGTTGGCGTTTCCTCCGCCCACTCGCCGATCATCCGCAGCCAGCGCTTCTCATCGTCGGGCAGCGCCGCTTCGGCTTCGCGAAGGCGATCGAACCGGTGGAGGCAGAGGTAGTTGCTGCGGCCCTTCATGTAGGCCGCGCGGATATCGCGTCCGAGCGCCTGGGCCAGCGCGGGCAGGTCCTTATAGAAGATCTGGTCCTGGAGCGTGCGCGTGCCGGTCGAGATGAGCACGCGGCGTCCTGCGAGAACGGCCGGCACGAGGTAGGCGAGCGTCTTGCCGGTGCCCGTGCCGGCTTCGGTCATCAACGTGCCGCCGCGTTCGAACGTCGCGGCGACGGCCTCGGCCATGGCGCGCTGACCGGGGCGCGGCTCGAACCCGTCGACCCCGCGATCGAGCGGGCCGCCATCCGCGAAGACTTCGGCGACGGCGCGGACGAGCGAAGTGCTATTCACCATGGAGGGCCATGGAGAGCCTTGGGGCCATCAGCTCTTGGCGTACAACGGGAACTTGCGGCAGAGCGCTTTCACCTCAGCGTGGACGGCGTTCTGCACCGCAGCGTCGTCCGGCGCCGCGAGCACGCGCGCGACGAAGCCGGCGATGACGTCCATTTCGTTCTCGCCGAGTCCGCGCGTGGTCACCGCGGGCGTGCCCACCCGGATGCCGCTGGCGGTCATCGGCGGGTTCGTGTCGAACGGAATCGCGTTCTTGTTGACCGTGATGCCGGCCTTGCCGAGCGCCGCCTCGGCGACTTTGCCCGTGATGCCCTTGGAGAACACGTCGACCAGCGCGAGGTGGTTGTCAGTGCCGCCGCTCACGATGCGGAACCCCGCGGCGGAGAGGTTGCCGGCGAGGCGCTTGGCGTTCGCGACGACCTGTTGCTGGTACGTCTTGAATTCCGGTGCCAGCGCCTCCTTGAAGCACACCGCCTTCGCCGCGATGATGTGCATCAGCGGGCCGCCCTGCACGCCGGGGAAGAGCGCGCGGTCGATGTCCTTCGCATACTGCGCGCGGCAGAGGATCATGCCGCCGCGCGGTCCCCGCAGCGTCTTGTGCGTGGTCGTCGTGACGAAATCCGAGTGGGGCACCGGGCTGGGGTGCACGCCCGCCGCAACAAGGCCGGCGATGTGGGCCATGTCGGTGAACATGAGCGCGCCGACTTCGTCGGCGACAGCGCGGATGCGCGCGAAGTCGATGACGCGCGGGTAGGCGCTCGCGCCGACGACGATCATCTTCGGCTTCGTGGCGCGCGCCTGCGCGGCGAGCTCGTCGTAGTCGAGGATCTCGGTGTCCTTCTTCACGCCGTACGGCACGACGGTGAAGTACTTGCCCGAGAAGTTCAGCGGATGGCCGTGCGTGAGATGGCCGCCGTGCGCGAGGTTCATGCCGAGGATCGTGTCGCCCGGCTTGAGCATCGCGAGGTAGACCGTCATGTTCGCCTGCGCGCCCGAGTGCGGCTGCACGTTCGCATGGTCGGCGCCGAACAGCTGCTTCGCGCGCTCGATGGCCAGCGTCTCGGCGACGTCCACGAATTCGCAGCCGCCGTAGTAGCGCTTGCCCGGATACCCCTCCGCGTACTTGTTGGTCATCACCGAGCCGGCGGCTTCGAGCACCGCGGGGCTGACGAAGTTCTCCGACGCGATGAGCTCGAGGCCTTCTTCCTGGCGATCGAGCTCGTGGCGGATGGCGTTGTAGATGTCCGGGTCGGCGTTTTTCAGATGGCTCATGAGTGTTCCAGGGCGGTGATCTTGTCGAGGCGGCGCTGATGGCGGCCGCCTTCGTACTTCGTCTCGAGAAAGATGCGCAGCAGCTCTTTGGCTTCTTCCGGCGCGGTGAGGCGAGCGCCGAGCGTCAGCACGTTGGCGTCGTTGTGCTCGCGGCCCAGTCGCGCCGACGCCTCGTCGACGACGGGCACCGCGCGGATGCCGGGGAACTTGTTCGCGGCGATCGCCATGCCGAGGCCGGTGCCGCAGACGAGCACGCCGCGGTCGGCCGCGCCGCTCACGACGTCGTTCGCGACGGCGGCCGCGAAATCGGGGTAGTCCACCGAATCCGCGGAGTGGGTGCCGACGTCGTTGACGATCACGCCGCGGCTCGTGAGCCACGCCTTCAACTGGTCCTTGAGTTCCACGCCAGCGTGGTCCGCGCCCAGCGACACCTTCATCCGCTGATTATAAGATGGCTGCACATGCCAGCGTCTGTCGTTATCTCCAACAAAGGTTCCGAGCGGCTGCGCGCCGGTCATCCGTGGATCTATCGCTCGGATGTCGCGGGGGCCGAGGTGGAGCCGGGCGCGCTCGTGCTCGTCAAGAGCGAGCGCGGCCGCCCGTTGGGGTGGGCGCTCTTCAGCAGCACATCGCAGATCGCGCTCCGGATGGTCTCGTTCGACAAGAACGTGGACGACGCGACGATGTGGCGCGAGCGGATCGCCGCGGCGATGGCCTATCGCGATTCCCTCACGATCGACGCGACGGCGCGGCGCCTCGTGCACGGCGAAGCGGACCGCCTGCCGGCGCTCATCGTGGATCAGTACGACGATGTGCTCGTCGTGCAGACGCTTTGCCAGGGCATGGACCGGCGCCGCGAGGCGATCGTGGCGGCGCTCGTGGATCTCGTGAAGCCGCGCGGCATCCTCGCGCGCAACGATCCGAAGGTCAGGCGGCTCGAGGGCCTCGACGAGACGATCGAGGTCTGGCACGGCGAGGTGCCCGACGTCGTGCGCGTGCGGGAAGGCCGGATCTGGCACGACGTGGACGTGCGGCACGGGCAGAAGACGGGCCTGTTTCTCGATCAGCGTGAGAACCATCTGGCGGCCGCCGCGTTCGCGCGGGGCCGGGCGCTCGACGCGTTCTCGTACCACGGCGGCTTTGCGTTGCAGATGGCCGGCGCCTGCGATCGCGTGCTCGCGCTCGATTCGTCGGAGCCGGCCGTCGCGGTGATCAACGCCAACGCGCGCGCCAATCAGGTGTCGAACGTCGAGGGCCGGGCCGTCAACGTGTTCGACGAGCTGCGCGAGTTCGACATCGCCAACGAGCGATTCGACACGATCGTGCTCGACCCGCCGGCGTTCGCCAAGAACAAAGCTTCCGTGACCGGCGCCATCGCGGGCTACAAGGAAATCAACCTGCGCGCGATGAAGCTCCTCACGCCCGGCGGGTACCTGATGACCTGTAGTTGTTCGTACAACATCAGCGACGCGATGTTCCTCGACATCGTGACCGACGCGGCGCGAGACGCGCGCGCGCCGATGGCGCTCATCGAGCGCCGCCTGCAGTCGCGCGATCACCCGGTGCTCGTCGGCGTGCCGGAGACGTCGTACCTGAAGTGCCTCGTGCTGCGGCGAATTGCCTAGCGCCTATCTGAGGAACGCGTTCGCCGTCGAACGCCTGGCGCTCGAGACGAAGCCGCCCGCGCTGTTGATCCAGTTGTAATAGAGCCGCACCGTGCCGTCCGTGAGCGTGACGATGTCCGGGTCGTTGGCCTGGCTGATGCCGGTGCTGGTTTCGGCGCTGAACGTCAGGCCGTCGGCCGACGTCGACGAATAGAGAATTAAGTCCGTGTTGCGGAAATAGAAGATCGTCGTCGAGCCGTCGCTGTTGAGAATCGCGCAGGGATGCTCGGCGCTCCCGCTGAGCGTCGATCCCGGACCGACGCGCACGCCGCTTTCGACCGACCAGTTCACAAGATCGCTGGAGATCGCGCTCTTCACCATGTGCGGCAGCACGCCCTGGCCCGGAATCGGGAGGTCGCTGAAGTACGCGCGGTAGCGGCCGTCGCGGAGGCGGATGATGCCTGGCCCCGTGAGTTGCGACATGCCGGCGCCCGACGCGCTGATCCGCGTGCCGCTCTCGATCGTGAACGTCGTGCCGTCATCGCTCGAGACCGCGCTGTTCACGCCCGTCGAGGCACTGAAATAGATCCGGATGCGCCCGTCGTCGAGCCGAATCGCGCGCGATTGGCCGGAGCCTTCCGGGAGCCTGAATCCCGATTCCATCGTGAACGTCAGACCGTCCGAGGAGATCGCGCTCTTGTACGCCGTGCCCGCGTAGATGTACATTCGCCAACGACCGTCGTTGAGGCGGATCGTCGACGAATCGGCGAACACGTCAGTCGCGCTGAGGCCGGCGTTCGCGCCCGTGATGCGGACCCCTTCGGTCGTCCAGCTGGACGCGACGGCCGTGGTGGTCGTGGTCGTCGTCGTGGTGGTCGTGCTGGGGCTGGTCGGGGCAGAGCCACCGCCGCCGCAGGCGGCGGAGAGCGCGAGCACACAGAGAGAGACGGACGCGGAGAGTCGCTGGGGCATGCACCTTAGACCGGCCGTGGGCTGGCGGGGTCACATGCGGCATGGGTCTTGCTCCTCTTCTCTGGAGGAGGACAACATGCGTCGTTTTTTCCTGATCCTGATCGTCGTGTGCGCAGGAATGGCCTGGCCGGCCGAGGCGGCCGCGCAGAAGGTCGGCGTTCGTGGCGGCGTGAGCGCGGATCCCGATCAGTTCTATGTGGGGCTGCATCTGGTGACCAAGCCGGTCTTCGATCGCGTGGAGTTCAGACCAAACGTCGAACTGGGCATCGGCGACAACGCCACGCTCATCGCATTGAACGGCGAGTTCGTGTACCGGCGCCAGATCAACAAGCAGCCCTGGTCGCTGCTGGCCGGCGGCGGCCCCGGCGCGGTGATTCGGCGGCGTGACGGGTCGGGCGGCGATCGCACGGACACCGGCGGCGGGTTGAACGTGCTCATCGGCGCGGAGCACGCCGGCGGGTTCTTCACGGAGTTGAAGGTGGGCTTGATCGACAGCCCCAGCGTGAAGTTCGGCGTCGGATTCACGTTCCGCTGAACCTGTTATAGTCGGCTTCAGTTGCATGGCCTCTCGATCGACGTATTCGCCACTCACTGAAGCCGATTTCGACAGCGCGCACCCCAGCTCCGAGAAGACCTACGTCCAGGGCGGCGCGGGCGTGCAGGTGCCCGTGCGGCGCGTGTCGTTGACCAACGGCGAGACGCTCGATTTGTACGACACGAGCGGCCCCCGCGGCTACGACGTGCACGTCGGGCTGCCGGCCCTGCGCCGCGACTGGATCCTCTCGCGCGGGGACGTCACCGAGGTCGCCGCCGGCGCCCGACGGGCGACGCTACGCGCGAAGGACGGGTCGTCGCCGACGCAGTTGGCCTACGCCCGCCGCGGCCTGATCACGCCGGAAATGGAATACATCGCCGTGCGCGAGGGACTGCCGGCGGATTTCGTCCGCTCGGAAGTCGCGCGCGGCCGCGCGATCATCCCGGCCAACATCAATCACCCCGAGCTCGAGCCGATGATCATCGGCCGCAATTTCCTGGTGAAGATCAACGCCAACATCGGCAACTCGGCGATCGGCTCGTCGATCTCGGAGGAAGTCGACAAGTTGCGCTGGTCCACGCTCTGGGGCGCCGACACGGTCATGGACCTCTCGACGGGCAAGAGCATTCACGAGACCCGCGAGTGGATCCTCAGAAACTCGCCGGTGCCGATCGGCACCGTGCCGATTTACCAGGCGCTCGAGAAAGTCGGCGGCCGCCCGGAAGAGCTGACGTGGGA
>SCUN01000110.1 GCA_004297655.1 Acidobacteriota bacterium
TGGACAGGCTTTCCGTTCTGGCAGTCGTTCCTGATCTGCGTGGCCGGCGGCATCCTCGGCGTGCTGTTCACGATTCCCCTGAGGCGCGCACTCGTCACGACGTCGGACCTGCCGTATCCGGAAGGCGTCGCGGCGGCGGAAGTCCTGAAGGTCGGATCGGCCGCGCGCGGCGAAGGGAAGGCCGACGCGACCGAATCGCGCGAAGGGCTGATGGCCGTGATCTTCGGATCGCTGGCGTCCGGCGGCCTGGCGATCGTCGCGGCGACCCGCGTGCTTTCGGCCGAGGTCGCGGGGTTCTTTGCCGTCGGCACGTTCGGCACGAGCGGGTACAGCATCGCGTGGTCGCTCGCGCTCTTCGGCGCCGGGCATCTGGTCGGCCTCTCGGTCGGCATGGCGATGCTCACCGGCCTGATCATCGCGTGGGCGATTGCCGTGCCGGTCCTCACGCACCTCCAGCCGATCGCCGACGGCGTCACGATGTCCGCGCACACGCTGACGATCTGGCGGACGCAGGTGCGCTTCATCGGCGCCGGCGCGATCGCCGTGTCGGCGATCTGGACGCTCGCGAAACTCGCCGGTCCGGTTGTCGGCGGCCTCGTCAGCACGTTACGCGCGTCGAACGCGAAGGCGACGGGAGACGATCTCGATCGCGATCTGCCGCCGAGCTGGATCGTCGGCCTGACCGCGGTCTGCCTCGCGATCTCCGGGTATCTCGCGTACACGTTTGCGAACTCCACGGTGCTCGCGCCGCACGCCGGTGTCCTCACGCTCATCGCCGTGCCCTTCGTCTTCATCGTCGGCTTCATGATCGCCGGCGTGGCCGGCTACATGGCCGGCCTCATCGGCGCGTCGAACAGCCCCATCTCCGGCATCGGCATTCTCGGCATCGTCACCTGCGCGACGGTGATGTCGCTCGCCGTGGCGCCGACCGCGGACAACCGCACGGCGCTCGTCGCCTTCGCGCTGTTCGTGACGGCGATCGTGTTTGCGTGCGCGACGATTTCGAACGACAACTTGCAGGACCTCAAGACGGGGCAGTTGGTTGGCGCGTCGCCGATGCGCCAGCAGATCGCGCTGATCGTCGGCGTGCTCGCGGGCGCGGCAGTGATTCCGTCGGTGCTGAATCTGCTCGCCAAGGCGTACGGTTTTGCCGGCGCCGCCAACGTCGGCGTGGTCGCCGCGAATCCGTTGCCGGCCCCGCAGGCCACGCTGATTTCCGCGCTGGCGCAGGGCGTCATCGGCGGCAACCTCGACTGGAAGATGATCGGCATCGGCGCGCTGGTGGGCGTCGGCCTGATTGCGATCGACGCGACACTCGGCGCGATGAAGAAGCTGCGCATTCCGCCGTTAGCCGTCGGCATCGGCATCTACCTGCCAATGTCGGCGACGTTTGCCGTGGTGGTCGGCGCCATCGTCGCGACCTGGTATGCGAAGAGGACGGCGAGCGCGGACGATCCGGCGCGGGCCGAACGGCTCGGCACGCTCGTCGCGTCAGGTCTGATCGTCGGCGAGAGCCTCTTCGGCGTGATCAATGCCGGACTCATCGTGGGTTTCAACAGCGACGCGCCGATCGCGTTGATGCCGGAGGATTTCGCGCTGGCGCCGCTCCTGGGTCTCGTGGCG
>SCUN01000111.1 GCA_004297655.1 Acidobacteriota bacterium
CTGGCGCTTCAGGTGTTCTCGAAGGCCGTGAGCGATCCGCTCATCGGCGGCTACGCCCTGCTCATGCAGGGCCGCGCGCAACTGGCGCTGGGCAATATCAAGGCCGCGCGATTCAGCGCCAACCAGCTCGCGAAGGTCGAGCCGCGTGATTATCTGCGCGAAGCCGCACTCGTGCTGTCGGCCGACGTCGCTGAATCCGAGGGCGACGCCCCGGCCGAGATGCGCGCGCTCCAGGCCGCGGTCGATCTCAAGCCCGTGACCGGCGCGCCGCTGTTTCTGCGCCTCGGACGCGCGGCGAAACAGGCCGGCGAGTTGAGTGTGGCCCGCGGCGCGTTCAACAAAGTCATCTACGAATACGCGTTGACGCCAGAGGCCACCGAAGCCCTCGCCGACCGCGACGCGCTCGATCCCGGCGCCACGCCGAATCGCGACACCGCGGTCGCCGATCTCGGCCGCGGCGAGCAGTTGTTCGCCTCGCGGCGATTCGCCGAGGCGCGCAAGACGTTCGAGGCCGTCCGCCCTGTCGCCGTGGCGGCCGAAAAGGACCTCGTCGCGCTGCGGCTCGCGCAGTGCGATCTCGGCCTCCGCAAGTTCGCCGCCGCGCGCGACGCGCTGCAGCCGCTCGTCGACAAGGACGGGCCGCGCCAGGCCGACGCGCGCTACGCCATGCTCGGCGTCCTGCGCGGCCTCGGCCGCAAGGACGAGTTCGTGGCCGCGACCCGCGCGTTCGTCGAGTCCGGCCGGTCCGATCAATTGGCGGAAGCCGCGTTGAACGATCTCGCCAGCTTCTACATCCTCGAAGACGAGGACGCGAAAGCCGCCGACGTCTTCGGCGAGATGTACCGCCGCTATCCCTCGGGCGCCAACGCCGAGCGCGCGGCCTGGCGCTGGGGGTGGTGGTCGTACACGAAGGGCGAGTACGCCGAGACGATCCGCGTCTTCGACGACGCCTTCTCGCGCTTCAGCCGGTCCGACTACAAATCCGCGTGGATCTATTGGGCGGCGCGCGCCCGGCAGAACTCCGGCCAGCGCGATGCGGCCGCCGAGACGTACCGGCGCACGGTCTCGCTCTACCAGAATTCCTACTACGGCCGTGAAGCCGACCGCAGCCTGCGCGCGATGCTCGGCGCGCCCGCCGCGCGCGTGGCGCTCGCGAGCCGCGACGCCGGGATCGCCTTCGCGCCGGGCGATCCGCCGGCCAACGCGCGACTCATCACGCGCCTCCTCGAAGTGGGGCTGTACGACGACGCGCTGGGCGAGTTGAAGCGGGCGGAGATGGACAACGGCGCGTCGCCGCTCATCACCGCGACCGCCGCTTACGCCTGGAACCGCAAGGGCGAACTGCGCACGGCGATCAACCTGATGAAGCGCGCCTATCCGCAGTTCCTGGCGGCCGGCGGGGAAGCGCTGCCGGTCGAGATCC
>SCUN01000112.1 GCA_004297655.1 Acidobacteriota bacterium
GCGCGCCGAGGGGTTTCTCGAGGCGCGCGCGTGCGCGGCGAGGAGCGAGAGGACCTCGTTTTCGAGCGACTTGTCGCCGTTGGACTGTTGGACGACGAACGCGGGACGATCAGCGGCAGGCAGCTCGATCGCGGCCAACATGATCTCTGTCGCGCGCGCGTACTGGCTCACGACCGTCCCTGCTCGAGTTCGCGAAGGAGCCAGGCCCGCGCGACGGTCCAGTGCCGCTTCACGGTGGCCGGCGAAATGTCCATGGCTTCGGCGGTTTCTTCGACGGTCAGTCCGCCGAAATACCGCAGTTCGACGACGCGCGCGTGATCGGCGTTTTCGGCGGCGAGCTTCGTGAGCGCCGCGTCGAGCGCGATGAGGTCGAGATCCTGGTTGGTGCCGGCGACCGGCAGCGCCTCGTTGAACGTCACGCGGACGTCGTCACCGCCGCGCTTCGCCGCGCCGCGCGCCCGGGCGCGCTCGACGAGCAGCCGCCGCATGGAGATGGCGGCGATCGCGAGAAAGTGCGTGCGGTTGTTCCAGCGGCCTTTGGGATCGTGCGCGAGCCGCAGGTAGGCCTCGTGGACCAGCTCCGTCGCCTGCACGCTCTTGTGTTTCTCCCGGCGGACGTAGCCGTTCGCGATCCGCCGAAGCTCGGCGTAAACCTCTTCAATCGGCGGCGTGGCCACCCGTCAATTGAACCACTTCATGGGTAATGGGCGACAGGCAATTGGCGATGTGTCGATTGGCAATCAGCCATTGGCAATGGCCGTTTGCCCACCGCCCATGGATGCGCCCTTCCTGAAACTCCCGGGCGCGCTGCCCATCCAGCGTTTGAAGGCTTTGCTGAAGGCGGCCTCGGCGTCGTAGCCGACTTTCGAAGCCACCGTCGCGATCGTGTCGTCGCTCGCGCGGAGCAGTTTCGAGGCGCGCTGCATGCGCCAGCGGGTGAGATAGGTGAGCGGCGGCTCTTCGACCAGTTCGCTGAACCGCGCCGAGAATGCCGAGCGCGACATCGCGACTTCGGCCGCGAGCGACTCGACCGACCATGGCGCGCCGGGATGTTCGTGGATCATCGACAGCGCGCGGCCGATCTGCGGATCGGAAATCGCCCGCAGCCAGCCCTTGGCCTCGGCGCCTTTCTCCGCCGCGTACGCGCGGATGGCCTGCACGAACAGGATGTCCGCGAGCCGGCTCACGATGGTCGATGCGCCCGGCTGGCCGGAGGACATCTCGGTGGCGATGAACTGGAGGCAGGTGTCGAGCCACGGCTGCGGCGTGCCGCGATCGCCACGGATGTGGATCATCGGCGGCAGCGATCGCATCAGCGGATTTGCCAGGCCGTCTTCGAATTCGATCTTGCCGCCCACGATGGTGGTGAGCGCGCCGCCGCCGCCGAACGCGAATACGCCGCCCGGCTGGCAGTTCTTCCGCTGCGGAAATCTGGCGAACACTTCGTCCGCCGATTTGAGCGGCGTCGTCAACGAATCGCGGAGGCTGTGCGCGAGGCCGTGCGGCAGCAGCACCAGGTCGCCGCCGCCGATTTGCACCGGCGCGTCGAGGCCGTCCATCTCGAACCAACACGTGCCGCGCGTCACGACGAAGAAACCCGGCGACTTGGGCGCTTTGGCGATTCCCCACGGCGCCGTCAGTTCGAGGCGGCCGGAGAGCAGGCCTTTGACGTGGATCGCTTCGAGCGCGTCAGTCAGGACGTCCATGGCTACTAATACTGTCCGATCATCTGACCAAACTTCAATTCATAAGACGAATAGTCATCAATTTAGGTGATTCAGTCATCGTAAGTCCTGTCTGGCTTCCGTATGGTCTAGTCATGACAAATAAACTGACACTCACGGTGGCCGTTGCGGCCACGCTGGCACTCGCGGTTCCCGCCTACGCGCAGTCCAGCGGACAGACCAACTCAGGCGCGGTGATCGCTGTTCAGGGCGGCGGCCTCACGACCGTCACCAACCTCAATGACGCCGACACGGCGGACTTCAAGACCGGGTTCAACGTTGGCGGCGCCCTCGGGTACCGGTTCAATCCGAATCTGGCGCTTCGGGGCACTTACACGTTCGGCCGGTCCGAGTCGCGCGGCACGGCGTTGCCGGCGGCGATCACGGCGGGCACGAAGACCAACCGCCAGTTCTACGGGGCGGAACTCCAGCTGAGCGCGCCGGTCGCCGGCGGCATCTCGCCGTACCTCCTCGCGGGCGCCGGCGCGGTCACGATCAAGCCGGACACGACGCCCTCGCAGGCGAGCTTCACCAAGCCGGCGGGCAAGGCGGGCGTGGGGATCAGCTTCGAGATCCCGGCGTCGAACGTCTCGGTCTTCGCCGAGGGCACGGGCTGGTTCTACAAGTTCGACCAGTACGGCTTCGACAAGACGCAGTTCGACCTCGCCTGGAGCGCGGGTCTGTCCTACCGCTTCGGAAAGTAAGGCCGCGAAATGCGACCCGTGGCCCTGGGGGCCACGGGTCGGCTATCCTAGATGGCTCCAACCCATGAACCCAAGGACCCCTGTGAAGACTGTCGTCTCTTCGTACCGCCATCTCCCGCGCCCGATCGGCGCGGCGTTTCTTTTTGCGCTCGTCGCGGCCGCCGCGGCGTGCGGTGGCAGTCAGCCGCCGGCCGGGGCCGGCGCGCCTCCCGGGGGCATGCCGCCCATGCCGGTTGAGGCGATGGTCGTCGCGCCGAAGCCCGTGGCGCAGTCGAGCGAGTTTGTCGGCACGGTGAAGTCGCGCCAGTCAACGCGCATCCAGCCGCAGGCCGAAGGGTTCCTCACGAAGATCAGCGTCAAGTCGGGCGATCGCGTCTCCGCCGGCCAGACGCTCTTCGAGATCGACTCGGCGTCGCAGCAGGCGCTCGTCGCCAACCTTGAGTCCGTGCGCAGCGCGCGCGCGGCCGACGTGACGCTCGCGAAACAGCGCGCGGACCGCGCGAAAGCGCTTCTCGCCGTCGGCGCGGGCACCCAGCAGGATCTCGAAGCGGCGACCTCCGCGCTCCAGACCGCGGAAGCCGCGGCGAAGAGCCTCGAAGAGCAGATCCGGCAGCAGCGCAACGAACTCAGCTACTACCACGTCAAGGCGCCGACCGCCGGCGTCGTCGGCGACGTCCCGGTGCGCCAGGGCGATCGCGTGACGCGCGGCACGGAGTTGACGACGATCGACACGAATGCGGGCCTCGAGATCTACATCGGCGTGCCGGTGCAGCAGGCGCCGCAGCTCAAGGTGGGCCTGCCGATCGAAATCGAATCCGACAGCGGCGTCGTCACGCGGGAGAAGGTCTCCTTCGTCTCCCCGAGCGTGGACGACACCACGCAGACGGTCCTCGTCAAGGCCGCGGTCGTGGCGACGAAGAATCTGCGCACCGATCAGTTCGTGCGCACGAAGATCGTGTGGTCCACCAGTCCGGCGATTACCGTCCCGATCACGGCGGTGCTGCGCATCAACGGGCAGTATTTCGTCTACGTCGCGACGTCCGAGCGCGGCGGTCTCTCGGCACACCAGCGCCAGATCAAGGTCGGCCCGGTCGTGGGCAACGACTACGTCGTGGCTGAGGGACTGACGGCCGGCGAACAGGTCATCGTGAGCGGCATTCAGAAGATCGGCGAAGGCGCGCCCGTGCAGATCGTGCCGGCCGGCGCGGCGGGAGGCAAGTAAGTGTTCTCCGACATCTTCATTCGCAGGCCGATTCTCGCGACGGTCTGCTCGCTCGTCATCATCCTCGCGGGCGCGATCGCGATCCCCACGCTGCCGATCGCGCGGTATCCCGAACTCGCGCCGCCGTCGGTGACGGTGACCGCGTTCTACACCGGCGCGAACGCGCAGTCGGTGGAGAGCGCGGTGACGACGCCGCTCGAGCAGGTCATCAACGGCGTCGAGAACATGCTCTACATCACCTCCTCGTCGACCAACAGCGGGTTGGCGACGATCACGGTCACGTTTGCCGTCGGCACCGACGGCGACCTCGCCGCGGTGAACGTGCAGAACCGCGTGAACCAGGCGCTCGGCCGCATGCCGACCGACGTGCGCACGAACGGCATCACGGTTACGAAGAACACGGCTGGTTTTCTCGGCGCGCTCGGCTTCTACTCGGACGAGAACAAGTACGACTCGCTGTTCATCAGCAACTACCTCGACCGCTACGTCCGCGACGCCCTCAAGCGCGTGCCTGGCGTCGGCAACGTCATCATCTTCGGCGAGCGCAAGTACGCGATGCGTCTCTGGCTCGACCCGGAGAAGCTGGCGGCGCGCAGCCTGACGGCCGGCGACGTCACCAACGCGCTGCGCGAGCAGAACGTGCAGGTCGCCGCCGGCTCGGTCGGCGACTCGCCGGCCTCGGCCGACCAGCTCTTTCAGCTGAGCGTGCGCGCGGGCGGCCGTCTCAACGACGTCAGCCAGTTCGAGAACATCGTCGTGAAAGCGGGCGGCTCTGGCGCGCTGGTGCGCGTGAAGGACATCGGCCGCGTGGAACTCGGCGCCGAGAACTACTCGTCGCGCCTGCGGTTTGCCGGGCTCGAAGCCTCGGGTATCGGCATCCAGCTCCTCCCGTCGGCCAACGCGCTGCAGGTCTTCGACGGCGTGCAGGTCGAGATGGCGAAGCTCGAGAAGAATTTCCCGCCCGGCATGCACTGGAAGCTCGCCTTCGACAACGTCATCGTCGTGCGCGAGTCGATCACCGAGGTCCTCTACACGCTGCTCGAGGCCATCGGCCTCGTCGTCCTCGTCATGTTCCTGTTCCTGCAGAACTGGCGCTCGACGATCATCCCGGCGATCACGATCCCCGTATCGCTCATCGGCACGTTCGCGTTCGTGAAGCTCTTCGGCTTCTCGATCAA
>SCUN01000113.1 GCA_004297655.1 Acidobacteriota bacterium
CGACCGGACTTTCTTGACGTTCTCGCGCGCCTGCGCGAGACGCGCGCCGTGCAGTTCGTAGGTGTACGACGTCTCGTCGAGGATACGATCGACCAGTTCGGCCGGCGACACGCGGTCGGCCGCCTCGAGCCAGCCCGACGCGCTGGCGCGCGCGCGCGTCAGGAGCGCCGTGTCGAACTCGCCGAGACCAGCCGCGGCGACATCAAACTGCGGCGCGCGCAGGCTCGCCGCCAACCCGGGCGCCAGTTTCACGAGCGCGGCGTCCGACAACCGGATGAACCGCGATCGCAGAAACGCGGCGGCGCGCAAGTTGTCTTCCGGCCGGGCCAGATACCGCAGCAGCACGTGGAGGTCCTGCACTTCGGGCGACTCGAAGAACCCGAGTCCCTTGTAGACGTACGTCTTCACCCGGCGGGCCTCGAGCGCCTCCTCGTAATAGCGATGCGCGGCGCGGCTGCGGAAGAGAATCGCGATGTCGTCCGGCCGAATGTCCCGTGTCCCCTCGCGATCGCGAACGGGTGTCTTCGCCTCGAGCAGGCGCTGCACTTCAGTGGCGACGGCATTCGCCGTCAACTCAATCGTCGGTCCCACCGCCAGCCCCAACACCGGCCGGCCGTCCCTGAGCGCGCCCGGCGGCAGCGCGCCGATCGGAAACTGATCGAGATCGCGGTAGTCGAAACGCTCGGGAATCGTCTCCTGGCTGCGCATCTCGGTCGCCACCTGATTCACGAAGCCCAGCAACTCCGGCACCGACCGGAAGCTCTGCTGAATCGCGCTGCGCACCCGGCGACCCGGCGCCAGGCCTTCGATGAACCGCGCCGCGGCATCCATCAGCGTCACATCGGCGTACCGGAACCGGTAGATCGACTGCTTGCGGTCGCCGACAATGAAGATCGATGGCGGGATGACGGCGTCGGCCGCGCCCTCGCCCTCCGACCACGCGCGCGTCAACAACTCGACCAACTGCCATTGCGCTTCGCTCGTATCCTGAAACTCGTCCACGAGCAGGTGGTGATAGCGCGTCTGCAGTTTCAGCCGGCTGCGCGCGAACTCCTCCTGCCGGCCGAGCAGCTGCACGGCGCGCGCGAGCATGGCCGGAAAGTCGAGCACCGAATGCTCCGCCATGATCGCGTCGAACTGACCGACGGCAACCTCGAGCACGCGCTCGAGCCCCTGCGACAGGATCACGTTCACGGCGCGCGACAGCCCGTCGAGCGCGATCGCGATATCGGGCGCCACCGCGCTCACGGCGGCCGCGTGCGGACTCTTGTCGGCCGCCACCTCGAAACCTCGCGCGGCCTCATCGAGGAGGCGCTTGCGCGGCTCCTTCTTCTGCGTGAGGAAGTACCACTCGACCGCGCGCTGCAGCCGCCGCACGTCCGACGGCGACTCCACCGGGAACGTCCCGCGCGACACCGCGTGCAGGTCGGCCGCCAGACGGCCGTAACGTTCCGAGAGCGACGGACCGCGCTGGAGGAGCGCCGACAAATCGGGCGCGCCTTTCAGCGCCCGCGCCAGCGCGTCGACGAACGCCCGGCACGCCTCATCCACGGACCGCGCGCCGCCCTGGCGAGCGACATACGCGCGCACGGCGTCGAGCGCGACATGGCGCGAGTCGAGCAACCGGTCGAGCGCCTTCCTCAGTTGATTGGGCCCCTTGAACGCCAGGAGCAACCGCACGCGCTCGTCGGACACGAGCGCCTCGCGGCAGGCGGCCAGCGTCAGCTCGATCGCCTCGGCGCGAAATCTCGGGACTTCGGTTTCGTCGGCGATCTCGAACGCCGGATCCACGTCCGCCTCGAGCGGAAACTCGCGGAGCAGCCCGAAGCAGAACGCGTCGATCGTCGAGATGTTGATGTCGGCCGCGCGGTCCTTGATGATCGCCCACTGCGCCCGCAACGCCTTCGCCCCCGCCGTCTGATCCGGGCCCGTCACGCGCTCGCGGATGGTCGACAGGACGCGATCGCGCATCTCCGCCGCGGCCTTGCGCGTGAACGTGATCGCCAGGATGTTGCGCGGATCGACGCCCGCTTCGATCAGGTTCACATAGCGATCGACGAGCACCTTGGTCTTGCCGGTGCCGGCGGACGCTTCGAGGACCACGTGGTTGCGCGGATCGCGCGAGAACGCGCGCTCCGCCTCGTCGCTGGGAACGTCCGTCGCCGGCGCCTTCGGGAGCGGCGGCGTCGGCGTGACCTCAGCCCCGAAATCAAGCCTCGGCTGCTCCACCCTCTTCTCCCTTCTCGGTCACCGATTCGCGCCGGCACACATGGCTGAACGCGCACCACTCGCAGAGCTGGACATCCGCCGGCTCCGGCGGAAACTCGCCCGCTTCGATCCGGGTCACGTGCTGCGCGAACTGCTGCGCGCCGATCTGAACGGCCAGCGCCACCGTCGAGTTCTTCTCAGCGATCGACGTCACGGCGTTGCTGTCGTCGCCAAACGAGATGTACTGCCCCACGGACACGTCCGGCTCGCGGCCGTCCTTCGCGAACCGTTTCTGGGCCGCGTAGCCGTACACCTTGAGCTGCACCGCCTGGTCGCCCGGCGCGCGCGTCAGCTTGTAGTCCACGATCCGCAGTGTGCCGTCCGACAGCTCGTCGATCCGGTCGGCCACGCCGCGAATGGCGATCGGTTTGCCCGGACCGAAGCCGCCGGTCGGAAACTCGTACGTGCCGTTGAGCGACACCTCGAGCGACCGCGAGACGACGTCCTTCTTGTCGTCCACTTCGGCGAGAAACACCCGCTCGCCGGCGCCGCGCATGACGATCGACCCGAGCAGGCGCGCGGACTCGAGCACGCGATCCGCCTCGGGGAGCGCGTCGAGCGATTCGTTCGCGATGCGCTCGAAGCGCTCGATGGCTTCGGGAAGATTCCCGGTGTTGATGCCGCGACGCCCGGCCGCGGCCCACTCGCGGTAGAACTTCTCGAAGATGGCGTGCAGCAGCGTGCCCCGTTCACGCGGCGTGAGCGACGGCTCTTCGGCCGGCTCTTCATCGAGACCCAGCACCGAGCCCGCGAAGTACTTGAACGGACAATCGGCGTACCGGTCGAGCGTCGAGACGCGGTATTCCTGGGCGGCGAGCGGCCCCACGTGGCCGCGGTACTCCGGCGTGGACAACGCCGGCCGCCGCTGGCGGAGCGCCAGCCACTCCGCGGGCGCGCCGGTCATGCCGTCGGCGGCCAGCGGCGCCAGGGCCAATCGCTCGTCCGCAAAGATGCGCACGTCGCGCGGCGCAACGGCCTCGCGCGTCAGGCCGCGGGCTTCGTCGGTGAGCGGCGTCGCGGCCACCACCGCCTCGCCCTCGAGCTGAAACGCGGTCAAGGTGAGCGTTTCGGCCGGGAGCCGCACGAGATCGCGAAACGCGGCCTGTTGCGCCGTGAGGTGGTCGATATCGCCCGGCCACCCGAGCGTGTTGAGCAGGCCGCTCGTGTAGAAAATGCTGCGCCGCTGGCGCTCCGGCCACTCGGCGTCCACCAATCCCACGATATGCACGTGGTCGAAGTCGCCGAACCGCGCGGCGACGGCATCGACCAGGTGCACGCCGGTCGTGCCGCGGCGGGCCACGAAGGTCTGCCGCTCGATCCAGTGATGGATCATCGCCGACAACGCCGCCGGCTCCCTCGGCCCATCGTCATATCGCCGGAACGCGTCGGCCAGCGCGGCGAGCGACGCGTGCACGGCGCTGCGCGCACGGAGGTGCCGCTCGCGATTGGCGGCGATCGGCGGCCGCTCGTGCGCGCGCAGCGTGTTGAGCACGGCGAGCACCTGGGCGCTGCCCGTCGGCGCTCCCCGGAACGGCGCCAGCGACGTCGCCAGCGCGGCGACCGCAAACGCCGCGCGTGTCGCGCGCGCTGCGCGCGCGTCGTCCTTGCGCGTCTGCCGCGCGATGGCGTCGGCTATCGCCGCCACGTAGCCAGACGGCGGCGCGGAGACGCGCGATTCGATCAACAACCGGTCGAGCGCCGCGTAGTCGGCGAGCGTGACAGCCGAGCCGCCCTGCTCGAACTGCAGCAACGGCGACCGCGCGAGCGCGAGGGCGCTGTCACGCGTGCCGCCGGTGCGGGCGACGACGAGCGCCAGATCGACGAGCGCGGCGTACGGCTCGGCCGAGAGCGGCAGCGCGTCGAACGCCTGGAACGGCACGCCCGCTTCCGCGAGCACCTGCTGCGCAAGATACAGATACGGCAGCGGCCGTTGAAACACCACCGCGGTACGCGACAGCGGCGCGGCCGCTTCGGCCGCCTGCGCCCGCACTGCGCGCGCGACGGCGCGCACTTCTTCCTCACGATCGCGGTACTCCGTGCACACGCGCGCGTCATCGCCGTTCGCGACGCGCAGCACGGGCGAGCGCGGCGTGCCCGCGACGCGCACGTCCTCGAGATCGGGCACTTCCTTGTCGATACGTTCGCGGAAACCCGCGTCGTGCGTGTTGTCGGTCACGACGATGTCGATGGCGGCGAGGGCGGGCAGACGGCCGAGCAGGTCGAAGTCGGCCGGCCAGAGCCCGCGCGGATCCGTGGGGTGATCGGCGACCGCGACGATGATGTGATCGATCCGCCACGGCTCGGCGGCCGCGAGCGCGCGGGCGCGCAGGAGATGCTCGTCGATGCCGGAGCGCGCGTCGCCGGTCAGGTCGGACGCGGCCGAGACGTTTCGCTCGTATTCCTCGAAGACGCTCGTGAGAAACGCCGTTTGCTGGATGAGCGCCTGCGATCCGCGGTCGTCGAGGTCTTCGGCGCCGGCCAGTTGTTCGGCGAGCGCCGATGAAAATCGGGCGACGGTGCGCCCCCGGCGCCGCAGCTCGTCATAGAAGTCGAGGATCGCCGCCGTGAGACCAGGCCGGACGTGAAACGGCGGCGGCGCCGTCTCGGCGGCAACGCGGGTCGCCCGCTCGAACAGGACTTCGCGCTCCATCCGGGACAGCAGCCGCGGGGCGTTGGGCAACGAGGCGTGCAGATCGGCGAGCCAGTCTTCGCGGGTGAACATCGACGGCAGGACGACCGCGCGATCGACGGCCGATAGTTCGGTGTCTTCGATCGAGCGCCGCAGCAGTTCCACGGCGCCCCGGGACGGGAGGATCAGCGCGCGGCGCCGGATGGCGTCGGGATCGCCGTCGACCGCGGCGGCCGCGAGCGTCCGGCGGAACGTCGCGAGGTCGGGAACGCGAATCAGCCGGCGGCGTTGCGGCACGCGGCCCGCGGTGGGCGCCTGCGGCATCAGCGGCCGATCTTCGGCGCCGACGCCGACGCCGCTTGCGGCGGACGCAACAGTCCGCCGAGCGCGGTCTTGAGATTCGCCAGCGTCGCGCGCGCGTCTTTCGCCGCTTCCGCGGCTTCGCGCGCGACCGCCACTTGTTGCGTCGCCACGGCGCGATACCGCGCGCGGACGGCGAAGTCGGCGCGTTCGATCGCTTTCGCGAGCAGGCCGTGCGCGTCGGCCGCGCCGGCGGGCGCGTGGAGGCTGCTGTAGGACGTCACCATCTCCGCAGTATCCGCCTGGCCCCTGACAAGATCGGTCATGGGGGTGCCGGCCAGATCGGCGATCGCGGTCAGCATCGGGCGAAGCCGGTCGAGCGCCAACACGAGCGGCGCGACCTGGGTCTTGTAGGCGACCAGGTCCTTGCGGACGGCTTCCCACTGATCGAGCACGAGGCGCCGCTCGGCCGCCGCCTCGAAGTAGACGTCGAGCGCGGCCAGGGCCGTGACCACTTGCGAGGGCCGCTTTCGCCCCCAGGCCCGATCGGTCCTGGCGACTCGCTGTCTCAGCGCATCGATGGCCGGCGCATCGCCGCGATCGGCGGCCGACGCGGCGAGCCGCGTGACATCGGACGCCAGCCAGCGATACCGGGCGTCGACGCGCGCTTCGGCGGCGACCCGATCGGCCACCGCGCTTCGGAGCGCCGTGCCGACATCGCCGCCGAGACCCGCGGCGGCCGATCGCGCGCGCCGCAAGATGGTTTTCCGCACTTCCTCGTCATCGGTGGCCGACGCGGCGCGCAGCGCAAGCGCGACCGTTTCGGCGGCGCCGGGGTCGGCGCGCAGGCGCGGCGGCGGGGGCGGCGCCACGCCCGCCGTCAGATTGATCGAAAAGCGCGATTCGCCGGCGGCGACGCGCAGGTCGATGATCGTCGAGTCGAAGAGCTGCAGCAGTTGATGCACCTCCTGCGCCCGGTAGCCGTGACTCTGATTGGCCCAGTCGAGCAGTTGCTGTCGCACGCTTTCGGCCGCGGCCAGGCGCTCGCCGGCGTCGGGCAGCAACGGAATCGCCGCGAGTTGTTTGGCCAACCGGTCGCGCAGCTCGCGGTACTCGGCCGCGCCGCGCGTCTTCGCGAACTGCGCCGCGCGCACCGCCTCGGCGTAGCGTTCCGTCCGCGCGAGATCGACCCTCGCAACCGGCAATGTCAGGAATTCGTAGGTGCGGCGCGCGCCGCTGCCGACGGGAATCGTCAGCACCAGCGTGTCGCCGACCGTCGCGTACTCGCCCCAACACGCCAGCGCGGTGCCGTCTTTGAGAAACACGCGGAAGATCGGCGCGGGCGCCTGGGCCGCGAGCGTCGCGGCAAGGCCGGACGGACTCACGAGCGCCGCCGCGAGCACGAACGCGCCGATGAGCCGCACGAATCGCATGAGGAAGACGCTGGATTCTACCTTGTTGTGGAAAACCTGTGGAAGCGTTGCGGATGTGATGTGGAAGGCCTGTCGACGCGCAACTAATTTTCGTGAGTTTGCTCCGAAAAACATCCAACTGCTGCATCGGGGTGCAGATTCGTCGGTCGTTTCGCTTGCGGAGTCGAAGGCGGTCGATCAGTATTGTCGCGGCGTGGACAAGGTTCGATTCGAAGAGACGATCAACGGGCGCAACTACATCATCGAGGTGTCGGCGGTCGATCCCAACCGTTGGCGCGCCCAGATCCTGCGCCGCGGCGGCGCCACGGCCCTCATGCCGTTCTACGGGGCCACGGCCCTCGAAGCCGCCGCCCAGCTGTCGCAGTGGCTGCAGCGCGCGGCCGCCGGCCACTAACCGGCCGCGGAATTTTCAGGCCGCCACCGCCGGAAAAATCCCGATTTCGATCCGCACCCGGAACTCGCCGCGGTTGTCCGCGCAGTGATCGTCGTTGATCCCCAGCCAGAGTTCGCCCGAGCCCGGCATGC
>SCUN01000114.1 GCA_004297655.1 Acidobacteriota bacterium
TACTCCTTTACCGACAAGGGCGGGGAGCGCGTCACGCTGCGCCCCGAAGCCACGCCGAGCATGGTGCGGGCCTACGTCGAGCACAGCCTCGAGCATGCGCTGCCGTTCTCCAAGATCTTCACCATGGGCCCGATGTTCCGGTACGAGCGGCCGCAGAAGGGCCGCCAGCGCCAGTTCCATCAGTTCGATGTCGAAGTCTTCGGCATCAGCGATCCGGCGATCGACGCGGAAGTGATCGATCTGGCGTGGTCGCTCGTGACCGAGTTGGGCATCGCCCAGGCGGAGCTCGTCATCAACTCCGTCGGCTGCGCGGCGTGCCGGCCGAAGTTCAACGAGGCGCTGCTGGCCGCGTTGGGCGCGGACTTGCCGAAGCTGTGCGGCGATTGTCAGCGGCGCGCGACGATCAGCCCGCTGCGAATCTACGACTGCAAGGTGCCGGCCGATCAGCCGATCATCGACCGGCTGCCGCACGCGATCGACTATCTCTGCGAGCCCTGCAAGACGCATTTCGACGGTGTGCGCGCGCATCTGGACGCGTTCGGCATCCCCTGGAAGATCTCGCATCGCCTCGTGCGCGGGCTCGATTACTACACGCGGACGACCTTCGAAGTGCTGGGGCAGACGCTCGGGGCGCAGAACGCGATCCTGGGCGGTGGCCGGTACGACGGATTGGTGAAGCAGCTCGGCGGGCCCGACCGCGTGGGCATCGGCTTCGCGGCCGGGATGGAGCGCCTGGTGCTGGCGCTGCCCGAAGGCGTCAAGGAAGCCAAGCCGGCGCGCGTGTTCGTCGTCGCGCTCGGCGAGGACACCCGCGGCGAGGCGCTGAAGCTCCTGCGTGAGCTGCGCGCCGGCGGCGTGGCCGCGGAAATGGAATTCGAAGCCCGCAGCATGAAGGCGCAGTTGAAGCGCGCCGACCGTGTGAATGCGGCGATCGCGCTCATCGTGGGCGGCGACGAACTGGCGCGGGGCGAAGTGACGCTTCGCGACATGCGCAAGAGCGAGCAGCGCGCGATTCCGCGCGCGACCGTGTTAGAGACAGTCAGGGCAGCGTTGTGACGACATCGGACGTGTTTCAGTATCGAACGCATACCTGCGGCCAATTGCGCGCCGCGGATGCCGGCAAGGACGTCGTTCTTCTCGGATGGGTCCACCGCGTCCGCGATCTCGGCGGCGTGCGGTTCTTTGACCTCCGCGACCGCTACGGCATCACGCAGGTGGTGGTCCGGTCTGAGGAAGGCACGGCGGAAGCCGCGCGTGTCCGGCCGGAGTTCGTCGTTGCCGTCAGGGGCCGCGTCGATCTGAGGGGGAAAGACGCCGTCAATCCCAAGCTCGAGACCGGCGAAGTCGAGATCGTGACCCAACACATCACGGTGCTGAACGACGCGAAGACGCCGCCGTTCCCGATCAACGAGGACGGCCTCGTGTCGGAAGACACGCGGTTGCGGTACCGATATCTCGACCTCCGGCGGCCGAAGCTCCAGTCGAACCTGATCCTGCGCCACAAGGTGGCGCTGGCCGTCCGGAAATACTTCGACGAGAACGGCTTCCTCGAGATCGAAACGCCGATCCTCACGCGGTCCACGCCCGAGGGCGCGCGTGACTACCTCGTGCCGAGCCGCGTGCATCCGGGCGAGTACTTCGCGCTGCCGCAATCGCCGCAGATCTTCAAGCAGATCCTGATGATCGCGGGGATGGACCGGTACGTGCAGATCTGCCGCTGCTTCCGCGACGAGGATCTGCGCGCCGATCGCCAGCCCGAATTCACCCAGATCGACGTCGAGATGTCGTTCGCCACCGAAGAACTCGTCTACGGCATCGTCGAAGGCGCGATCAAAGTGATGTTCGAGACCGCCGGTTTTCAGGTGGCGACGCCGTTTCCGCGGCTGAGCTACGACGATGCGATGCTGCGGTACGGGTCGGACAAACCGGACCTGCGTGTGGACATGCAGATTGCCGACTTGTCGGAGACGTTCAAGACGTCGGCATTCGGGGTGTTCAAGAGCGCCGTTGAGCAGGGCGGCGTTGTGCGCGGGTTTGCCATCAAAGGCGCGGCGAAATACTCGCGCCGCGAGGTGGACGAGCTGGTCGAGCAGGCCAAGCAACTCGGTGCGAGCGGCCTCGTGTGGGCGCGCATCGACAAGGCCTCGGCCAAGGCGATCGAAGCGGAATCGCTGGCCGCGGCGTTCAAGACGCTGGGGGCGACCGCCGACGACCTGGCGCTCCTCGCGTGCGGCCCTGCGGACTCGACCGCCAAGCTGCTGGGCACGCTCCGGCTGATCGTGGCGAAGAAAGAGAACCTGCTCAACCCGACGGACTTCAAGTTCAGCTGGGTCACCGAATTTCCCATGCTCGAATGGGACGCTGACGAGAAACGCTGGAATGCGA
>SCUN01000013.1 GCA_004297655.1 Acidobacteriota bacterium
GAGTCGCCGTTGGTGATGTGCCACCCGTCGGCCGACGCATAGAACGCCGCGTCCACCGTCACGGCATTGATTTTGGCGACAAACTCCATCGTTGACCGCCATGGGTAGTACCCGGACTTGCGCAGCACGCGCCGGAAGCCGGCGTGCGTCGCGAAGACGCGGATCTTGTCGGAATCGGCCGCCTGGGCCTCGCGGTCGACGAAGCGGAGCAGCGTGACGAGCGCGTCATCGTCGCCCGGGACCGCGAAGAAATCGATGAGGCGGGTCGCCCGGCCGCGCGGTTCCTGCGCGTGGCGGTAGACGGCGTAGCCCGCGGCTTCGCCGTCGCGAAAGAGCGCCGCGACGGTATAGCGCACGTGCGGCGGCTGAATGTAGCGCCAGTTCAGGTACTTCGCATCGCGGCGCACCGCGCCGGAAAACCGCGGCGCCGCGCGCTCCCACAGCCGCGTGAAGCTCTCGTCGAAGTGGCGGATGACGCGCACTTCGCCCTGCATCGGCTTCAGTTGGGCGATGGCTCTGACGAACGGAAAGGTGAGCGCCGACACGAGTCGGTTGATCCAGACGGGCCAGTTCGGCCGACGCAGCGCGCGGCGGCTGAGCGGCTTCACCAGGCACGGCACCATGCCGAACGACGGAAAACGCAGCTTGCGGAAGAGCCCGGACGACGACTCGGAGAGTCCGAGGCCCAGCGCCGCGCCCACGCTGCTTTGCCACGTGCGCACGAGCGTTTCGCCGAGTCCTTGTCGCTGACGCTCGGGCGCGACCATGACGTCGGCGCCCCACGCGGCGTCGATCTCGGTGCCGTTGACGGCGAGCCGCACCGGGATCGCGGCGTACTGCCCGATGATCGTCTGACCTTCCCGCGCGACCCAGATCAACGGGCCGTCGGCCGGCGTGTGGGGATTGCGGTGGTACTGCCAATCCCAGCGCAGCTTGCTCGCGTCGGCCGCGTCCTGACCGAACACGCGGCGATACAGCATCTGGGTTGCACGCTGATCGTCGGGTCGGTAGCGGTCGATCTCGGCCATGGACTGTTTCCTTTGAATTATAGTCAAGCGGTGACGCCCGATCTGTCGATCGTCGTGCCGACGTACAACGAGCGCGACCGGCTGGCGGAGTTGGTGGATGCCGTGCTGACGGCCGGCGGGCGCGCCGGGATCTCGATCGAAATCGTCATCGTCGATGACAACTCGCCGGACGGCACCGGGGCGCTGGCCCTCGAACTCGCCAAAACGCGTCCCATCCAGGTCGTTCGCCGCGCCGCCAAGCTCGGGTTGGGCACCGCCGTCGTCGCCGGCTTCGCGGTCGCGACGGCGCCCGTCGTCGGCGTGATGGACGCGGACTTCAGTCACCCGCCCGCGATGGTGCCGGCGCTCCTCGCGGCGATGAAAGCGACACACGCCGACGTCGTCGTCGCCAGTCGCTACGTGCCCGGCGGATCGACGCCCGACTGGCCCTGGTCGCGCCGTCTGCTGTCGCGGATCGGCTGCTGGCTCGCCCGGCCAATCGCGCCGATCCGTGACGCGGCGTCGGGGTTTTTCGTGATCCGTGCCGACCTGGCGCGCAATGTCGCCATCCAGGCGGGCGGCTTCAAGATCTGCCTCGAGTTGTTGGTGCGCGGCGCGCCGAACCGCGTCGTCGAGATCCCGTATCGCTTCGACGATCGCGAGCTGGGCGAAAGCAAGATGAGCCTGCGCGAGGCCGCCGGCTACCTCGTCCAGCTCCGCGACCTCTACTGGCTGCGGATCCGGCAGCCGTCACATCGGATCAAGCACTATCAGCAGCTCAAGCGCCCGAACTGAAGTTCGGGCCTACGAGTCCTACGTAGGCCGGGACTTCAGTCCCGGCGAGCGAGTGACGTAGGCCGGGACTTCAGTCCCGGCGAGCCAGCATCTGTTTGACAACGTGCTTCGTGATTCCGGGCTTGGTCGCGGCGATGCGCGCCAACTCCCACGCGTGCCGGGCGAGGTAGCGGGGTCGCAGATAGAATCTGCGGCGCGCGCGCGCGATGGCCTTCAGCACGGACGCTTCCGTCAATTCGCCGCATTTCATGGCGTAGTGCGAGTACTCGAGCTGGCGCCAGTCGGACGGGTCCGTGACCCAGCCGACGGCGGCCGCACGGTCGCCAAGCTCGGTGCCCGGGTACGGCACCGCCGGATAGAAACCGGCGAAGTCGATGTCGAGATCGCACGCATAGTCGGTCGTCGCCGCCATCGACGCGAGCGTCTCCCCCGGATACCCGAAGATGAAAAACGCGAACGACCTGATCCCTGCGCGACGCAGGTTCGCGACGGCGGACGCGATGGCCGGCTCGGGCAGCCGCTTCTGCATTTCATCGCGCCGCTCCGGAACCGACGCCTCGATGCCGAACGACAGCATCCAGCAGCCGGACGCTCGGAGCCGCGACACCAGCGCCGGATCCGTGACGTTGTCGGCGCGCGCGTTGGCGATCCACCGGATGCCCAGTCGGCGTCGAATCAGCTCGTCGGCAATCGCGCCGATCGACTTCTGATTCAGCGTGACCGTGTCGCCCCATAAGTAGAAATACCGCAACCGGCGCTCGTGCTGAAGCCGTTCGATTTCGTCGACGACGGCCGGCGCCGGGCGTTCGCGGAACTGATGACCCTGCTGCAGCGGCGCGACGCAGAAATCGCACGTGTAGGGACACCCGCGCGACGTCTCGACGAGCGCGTAGGGCGCGTTGACGAGGGGCAGGCGATAGTGATCGAAATCCGTGCCGCCCCAGTCCGGCCCCGCGGCGGACGCGAAGCCCCCGAACCGCCCGCTCTCGCGGCACGGCACGATGTCGTCACCGCGGCGAAAGCAGAGCGACCCCACCGTGCTCCAGTTCTCACCGGGCTGAAGATTCGCGAGGGCTCGAGCGCCGTCCTCAGGTTCGCCGACGAGCACGCCGTCAACGACGGGCGCGCGCTTCAGCGCATCGATCGGCGCCGCCGACGCATGCGGGCCGAAACTGATGATCGGGGCGCCGGTCTTCTCTTTGAGCGCGCCCATCGCGCGGGCGTCGGCGTCCCACGTCGGGAAGCAACTCGCGAAGATGATGAGCGTCGGCGCGAACTGGCCCTCGTCGAGAAAGTGCGCCAGCTCGCCGACGGTCTTTCCGGCGGCCGTGAGATCGATGATGCGCGCGTCGTGTCCGTCCTGTCGCAGGACGCTCGCGATCCACGCCAGCGACAGCGGCGGCTTCGTCGTGCCGAGCACGTCGTCCCGCTCCTGGCAACGCCCCTGGCGCGTGAAGCTCACGCCGTCCACGGCGGGCGGATTGACGAGCAGCGTGCGTGAGCCGAGCAGCGGGGAGGCGGACGTAATGCCGCTCAGCTTATTTGATGATCGTGCCGGCGGGAACCGGCGTGCCCGGTTTGACCGGCGCCACGATCACGCCGGGCACGGCGGAGGTGCCGGCGCTGCCGACCGACGGCTGATTGTTCGGCGTCGGCGGTCCTTGCGGCTTCGGGGGCGTGGCCGGATTCTGGATCGGCACGACCGGCGGAATGTCATCGTCGGGCCGCCCCACGATCGGCACCGGGTTCGGATTCTGGTTCGACGGCATCGTCATCACCGATGCCGAGGACGTGGTGGGACGGCTCGTCGGCAGCACGATGACCTGCTCGATCAGTGAGGCGCCGGTCGGACCGCCCGGCCGGCGTGGCGCGATGATGACGCCCGCCGCGTTGCGGAGGAGCGACTGCATCACGGCCGCTTCCGGCACGTTCTGGAATTCGTAGGTGAGCGGCCCGGTCGTCAGACGGTCGCCGTTGACGATCCGGCTGCCGCCCTGGCGCTGCCATTCGGCCAGGATTTCCGAAAGGGTGACGCCGTTGGCGATGAGGGTCACCCGCCCGGCGTTGAAGCTGATCTCGAGTTTCTTCGATGGGGCGGATTGGGCCCAGGCGTTCGCCGACACGCCGGTGGCCAGCGCAGTTGTTAGTGCGAGTACCCGAATCAGGGATCGCATGGCTCTCTAAATTATAGACGCCGGCCGGGCCGGCGGGGCCGTCTACTTTCGCTCGTGCTCGACGACCCGTTTCAGGATCTCATCGAGGCGGACCTTGGGGGCGTAGCCGATCAACTTCGTCAGTTTGGCCAGGTTCGGGACCCGGCGCGGCATGTCCTCGAAGCCCTCTTCGTAGGCCTTGTCGTAGGGAATCAGGACGATTTCCGACGCGCTGCCGGTGACCTTCTTCACCCGCTGCGCGAGGTCCATGATGCTGACCTCTTCGGCGTTGCCGATGTTGAACACCTGGCCAATCGCGGCCTTCTGGTCTTTCATCGCGACGAGCGCGCCGACGACGTCGCCGACGAATGTGAACGACCGCGTCTGTTTGCCGTCGCCGAACACGGTGATCGGCGCGCCCGAGAGCGCCTGGCGTACGAAGTTCGGGATGACCATGCCGTAGCGGCCGGTCTGGCGCGGGCCCACGGTGTTGAACAGGCGGACGATGATCACCGGCAGGCCGTACTTCTTCCAGTAGGCGAGCGCCAGGAACTCGTCGAGCATCTTGCTGCACGCGTAGGCCCAGCGATGTTTCATCGTCGCGCCCATGACGAGGTCGGCGTCTTCCGAGAACGGCACCGCGGTGCTCTTGCCGTACACCTCGGAGGTTGAGAACACGAACACGAGCTTGCCCTTCTTCGCGGCGTGCTTGAGCACGATCTCGGTGCCGTGCACGTTGGTCTCGATCGTGCGCACCGGCTCTTCGACGATCAGCTTCACGCCGACGGCGGCGGCCATGTGATAGATCACGTCCGCGCGGTCCACGAGTTCGGCCACGAGCTGCGTGTTTTCCACGGCGTCGATGACGTACTCGAAATTCTTGTGGCCTTTGAGATGGGCGATGTTATCGATCGAGCCCGTCGACAGGTTGTCGATCACGATGACGGAATGGCCGTCGGCGATCAGCGCATCGGCCAGATGCGATCCCACGAATCCGGCGCCGCCGGTCAACAACACTCTCATGTCTTGCTCTCCTACGTTGCGGTTACCGCGGCGACCGCCGCGGCGACGGCGTCCACGTCCGCGTCCGTCAGCTGCGGATGCAGCGGTAACGAGAATACTTCATTTGCGACGCGCGTTCCGTTCGGACACGCCGCCGGGTGGAGCCCCGCGAACGCCGGCTGCGCCGGCAGGGGAATCGGATAGTGGATCAGCGTTTCCACGCCGCGCTCCGCGAGCGCCGCCCGCGTTCGGTCGCGCGCGCTCGACCGGACGGGGAACAGGTGGTACACGTGGCCCGGATCGCATTCGGGCGGGACGTGCAACCCCGCGTTCGCGAGCGCGTGGCGATACCGCGCCGCAAGCGCGCGGCGCCGCGCGGTCCACTGCGGCATGAACGGCAACCGCGCGCGCAGAATCGCGGCCTGCATTTCATCGAGCCGCGAGTTCACGCCGAATTCCTCGTGACGGTAGCGATCGGCCTGGCCGCCGTTGCGCAGCCGCTTGAGACGCGCCGCGAGCGCCGCGTCGTCGGTCGTGATCGCGCCGCCGTCGCCGAGCGCGCCGAGGTTCTTCGTGGGATAGAAGCTGTACGCCGCGCCCGCGCCGAATCCGCCGACCGGCTTGCCCGCGCAGGTCGCGAAGTGCGACTGGCACGCGTCTTCGATCAGCAGGAGATGTCGTTTTTCGCAGAGCGCCGCCAACGCCGGGAGATCGGCCGGCTGGCCGTAGAGATGCACCGGCAGAATCGCCTTGGTGCGCGGCGTGATCGCGGCGTCTGCCGCGCGGGGATCGAGCGTCATGCGGCGGTCGTCGAGATCCGCGAAGACCGGCGTCGCGCCGGCCATCTGGATCGCGAGCGCCGAGTACGCCGCCGACACCGGCGCCGTGATGACTTCGTCGCCCGGTCCGATGCCGAGTCCGCGCAGCAGCAGGGCGATGGCGTCGGTGCCCGTGCCGACGCCGACGGCGAATCTGGCGCCCGTCGCGGCGGCGAACTCCTCTTCGAACGCGGTCAGCTCCGGACCGAGGATGTACCAACCGCGATCGATCACGCGTTGAATGGCCGCCTGCACGGCCGCGCGGTCTTCACCGAGGCGGAGATTCAGAAACGGCACGCGGGCGCTCATCTCGGCTCCAGGTAGTGCGCGAGATTGGCGCGGTAGTACTCGATGGTCCGGCGCAGCCCGTCCCGAAGCGGGACCGACCGCGACCAACCCGTTGCTTTGGTGAACTTGGTGGAATCCGAATAGAACGAGCCGATGTCGATCCGGCGTTTCTCCTCGGGCCACTCGATGAACTTGACCGAACCGCGCCCGGCCTCTTCGATGAGTATCGTCACCAGCTCGCGATGACTGACCGGCTCGGGACTGCCGACGTTGAACGCCTGGCCGTTCACGGTGTCGGTCGCGCCGGCGCGCAGAAAGGCGTCCACGACATCGTCGACATGGACGAAATCCCGCAGCTGCGATCCGTCGCCGTAGACCTGGATTTCGCCGCCCTCGACCGCCAGCCGGATGAACCAGCCGATGAACCCCTGACGGTTGTGGCGGATCAGTTGCCGCGGCCCGTAGACATTGGTCAGGCGCAGCGAGCAGGCACGCACGCCGAGCGCGTTGTTGTACACGAGGTGATACTGCTCGCCGGCCGCCTTGTTGATGCCATTGATGTCCGTGGGCCGCACTAGATGCGTCTCGTCGACCGGCAGGCGATCCGGCTTGCCGTAGATCTGGCGCGTGCCCGCGTAGACGACTTTGGCGGCCGCGTGGTGTCGCCGGCAGGCCTCGAGCAGCGTCAACTGGCTGCGGCAGTTGATGTCGAGATCCGTCTTCGGATCGCGCATGCTGTCGATGTGGCTGACCTGGCCCGCCAGATTGAAGATCACGTCGCGGCCGACGACGAGCTGGTTGATCGCGGCCTCATCGCGGATGTCGGCGGTGCTCACCGTGACCTTCGATTCGATCCCGGCGATGTTGAAGCGATTGCCGCCG
>SCUN01000115.1 GCA_004297655.1 Acidobacteriota bacterium
TGGTGTCGCGCCCGAACGCGGCCGAGACAAGCCCGCCGATCGACGCGCCTACCGCGAGCATCACCGACCAGGTGCCCGTGGACAGCGCGTTGGCGGTCACGAGGTCTTCCCGCGCCACGACTGACGGCAACGTCGACGACTTCGCCGGTTCGAAGAATCCCGTGGCGCTGACCGCAATGGCGATCACGACGTACGCGATCCACACCGTGCCGGGTGTCCGGACGAACAACAGGCCCAGGATGACGATGCCGCGCACGATATCGGCGGCGATCATGATCTTCCGCCGGTCGAACCGGTCGATCACGACGCCGGCAAATGGCGTGATGATCGACGCGGGCAGCAGCTGCAGCACGATCAGCACCGCCACCGACGTCGCCGACCCCGTCAGCTCGTAGAGGAGTGAATACAACGCGATCGCGTTGAACCAGTCGCCGAGCTGGCTGATGATCTGGCCCCACCAGAGGAACTTGAGGTTGGGATTCCGGCGAAGGAGTCCGGGGATATTGCCGACGCTCATCGCACGATCGCCGCGAACGCGTCTGGATCCACGTTCCCGCCGCACACGATGACGCCCACGCGACGCCCGGACAGGCCGAGCCCCTGAAGGACTGCGGCCGTCGCGGCGGCGCCGGCGCCTTCGGTGACGAGATCGTGATGCCGCTTGAGTCCGCGCATCGCCGTTTCAATCGACGACTCGGACACGAGCGTCATCCCGTCAACGAGATGCTGGACCAGCGCGAAGGTCCGGCTGCCGGCCTCGAGATTCCCCGCGAGCGCGTCGGCCACCGTCGGGCGCACCGTGACCACCGTGATCGCGCCGGCGGCGAGCGATGTGGTGAAGACCGGCGACGCCTCGAGTTCGGCGCCGAGGACGCCGATCGGCGTGGCGCGGTCCTTCGCGACGATCGCGCACCCGCTGATCAGCCCGCCGCCGCCGACGGCGACGACAAACGTATCAATGTCCGGCGCGTCTTCGCACATCTCCAGCGCCACCGTGCCCTGTCCCGCGATCACATCGTCATCGTTGTACGGCGACACGTACGGCACGCCGCTCGCTTTGGCGTCCTCGGCCGCGCGCGCTTCAGCTTCCTCGTAGGTTTCGGTCTCCACGACCTCGGCGCCGAGCGCGCGCATGTTCGCGCGTTTCTTCGCGGCCGCGAACGAGGGGGCGTAGGCGCGCACCCGGATACCCAGATGGGATCCCGCCCAGGCGAGCCCCTGCCCGTGATTGCCGGCTGACGCCGTGACCACCCTGTCGATCTCGGGCGACCGATCCTTGAGTGCGATGAGCGCATGCATCGCGCCGCGGGCCTTGAACGAGCCGGTCTTCTGCGCCGTCTCGAGCTTCAGCCAGACGTCGGCGCCGGACGCTTCTGAGAGCCAGGCCGACCGCACCAGCGGCGTGCGCGTGATGTACGGCCGCAGCCGTTCCGCCGCCTGTTCGATCGATCGCCGATTCATGGAAAGATTCTATCGGGATGAAGATCGTCACTGCCGCCGCGCCGCCGTTTTTCGAGAATACGTACCTGGTCGTCTGCGAGGAGACTCGCGAGGCGATTCTCATCGATCCGGGCGATGGGATTGGGGAGATCATCGGTCAAGTCACGAGTCACAAGTCACACGTCACAAAGATCCTCCTGACGCATGCGCATCTCGATCACGTGAGCGGCGTGGCGACGGCGAAGCGCGCGTTCAACGTCCCCGTGTGGCTGCACAAGGACGACCTCGTCCTCTACAACGCCGTCGTCAATCAGGGGCGGATGTTCGGGATCGCGATCGAGCCGCAGCCGCCCATCGATCATTTCTACAAACCGAACGAACGTCTGACTTTCGGCCGCTACGTCGTCGACGTGCGGCACACGCCGGGGCATTGCCCCGGCGGCGTGTGCCTCGCGGTCGGGCGCGCGGACGCCGCAGACGATGACCGGGAACTGTTTGTCGGGGACACGCTGTTCGCCGGGTCGATCGGCCGGACGGATTTACCGGGTGGGAATCTCGAGGTGCTGTTGACGGCAATCCGGCGGCAGTTGCTTGTTTTTCCGGACGCGACTATCGTGCACTCGGGACACGGACCGGATACCACTGTCGGAGAGGAGCGGGCGTCGAATCCCTTTCTTAGATGAACAGCTTGTTTGCGAACCCCAGCAATGTCGGCCTCGCGCTGGAAGCAGCGGCGGTGCTGATGATCGCGAGCATGTGCCTGACGCTGCTTCGGACGGCGCCGCGCTCTCCGCTCGCGTCGTGGACGGCCGGGTGGATCTGCCTCTTCATCGCCCTGATGGTGCTCTTGCTGGCGTTTCGCCTGCCGTCGATCGCCGCCCCGCTGCAGCCGCTCTATCTCTTCTTTGAGTACATCTTCGGCTACCTCGTCTTCGCGGGCTGCCGCGAGTATGCGACTGGCCGCGTGCTGGCGCCTCGTGACGGCTGGATGGGGCTCGTGTTCATCGTGCCGGCGCTGGCGTTGCCTGCGCTCGGCGCGTGGCAGTTCAATGTCTTCTACCCCTTCCACGCGCTGATCTACGCCTACCTGTTCTTCAGCGCCTGGCGCCAGCTGGCGGCCGCGCGCGCTCGGCCGCGCGGC
>SCUN01000116.1 GCA_004297655.1 Acidobacteriota bacterium
GCGAGCGACGCGATCGCGCGCTCGAGATCGATCGCGTCGACCGGGGACGAGGGCGCCGCCTCGACGCGTTCGGCGGCCTCGGCATCGCCGGCGGCCTCCACCGCGCGCTTGCGCAGCCGCTCGCGCGCGCAGTTGATGGCGATCGCCCCGAGCCAGGTGCCCAGCGCCGATCGCCACTCGAAGTTCGGGAGTCGCCGGGCCGCGCGCAGCCACGTGTCCTGGACGAGATCCTCGGCGTCGGCGCGGCGTCCGCCGGTCAGGCGCAACGCCATCGCGAACAGCCGGGGGCTGTGGCGGCGAAAGAGCTGACGAAACGCCTCTTCGTCGCGCCGCGCCACAAAACGCTCCACCAGTTCCCGGTCGTGCAACTCCGTCACGCGTTCCAGTCACTCATGAGATGAGGTTTCTCACCGAAAGGATGCACCGATGCTGACTGTCCTGCCGATCGTGTTCGTTGTTGCCACCGCCGTGCCGTTTTCACAGGCGCGGCAGTTCACACCGCCCGCCACCGAGAGCCAGGAGATCGAACTGGCGCTCAGCGCGGCGCCCGAAACGCTTCGCGCCGGCGCCGGCGTCTACGTGCTCGGCACGTCCGGCTACAAGAAGGTCCGCGAGACGGCGAACGGGCTCACCTGCCTGGTCGAGCGCACGCGCCCCGACACACTCGAGCCGATCTGCTGGGACCCCGAAGGGACCGCGACGATCATGCCGAAGGTTCTCGCCGAGGCGGAGTGGCGCGCCGCCGGGATCGCCGCGGCCGAAGTTGAACGGCGAACGAGCGAGGGGTTTGCGTCCGGCCGTTTCCGCGCGCCCACGCGCGCCGGCGTGGCCTACATGATGTCCGCGCACAACTACGTCTTCAACGGCGAGCGGGTCATCCACTACCAGCCGCACGTGATGATCTACGCGCCGTACGTCACCAACAAGATGATCGGCGCGGACATGAAGGACCCGAATCAGCCGTGGGTGCTCAACGAGGGCTCGCCCCACGCCTACATCATCGTGATCCCGGCCCCGCGCCGTTAGCGGCGCGGGCGTTGCCGTGCCGCCAGGTCAACCAGGCGGCGCAGTTCCTTGATCGGCTCCGGGTTGTCGTCGACCTGGAGCCGCAGGACGACATCGTTGTGGAGCCACACGCCACCGTCCTTCTTGACGACGATCATCGCGGCGGACTGCTTGCCGCGCGTGTCGCCGCCGGCCGCGTCGCCGGCTTCGAGCGCGGCCTGCAGCCGATACGAGATGTGGTTCGGACGGCCGTTGGCATCGAGCGCGCTCTTCTCGAATGCGTCCACCATGTTCTGGACGACGGCTTCGCCCGCCAGGATGTTGCCCTGCGCGGTGCAGTACTTACCCTGCTTGTCGCCGGCCCACGGCGTGGCTTCGGGTCCGGTGTGCGCGGCGAATTCGCCCTTCGCGTTCATGACCGCGAACTGCCGGCCGGCCTTCTGCCACTTCTGGCCGCGATAACCGGGATCCGGATCGTCGGCGAGCACCTTCGCGATGATGTCCTTGGGCGCCATGCCCTGCTTCAGCAGCTCCATGCTCTTCGGGCCGTAACTCACGTCGACGATCGCCTGCGTCGCGACCGCCCCGAGGCCGGCTTCGGCCCACAGCACGCCGTTGCCGACCGAGAACACGCGCGAGTGCACGGCGGCGCCGATCTCGCCAGTCGCCGGATCGAATCCCAGAATCGAAAACGTGCCGGTCGGGTCGGTCGGGCCGTTGACCCGCGGCGCCGATTGCGGAGACTGGCCGGCTGAGAGCGGCATCGTGGCGGCGAGCGCCACGGCGAGCGGCAGAAGCGAGGCGCGGAGACTGATTCGCATGGTGATGTTCTATCATCGGCCCAATGAAATTGCGCCAACTGACGGCCGGCGTCGTTGCCCTGCTCTTGCTCGCGATGTCTTCTGTCGCGGCGCGCGGACCTGAAGGTCCGCGCCTACGTACGGAACAGGGGGCCAGCCTTCCGGCGCGGCTGAGCGACGCCGATTTCTGGAAACTCAGCACGGACCTGTCCGAGCCGGCGGGCTACTTTCAGTCGGACAACTTCGTCGGCAACGAGCTGTCGTTCCAATGGGTCATTCCCGAGCTGAAGAAGAACGTGAAACCCGGCGGCGTGTACCTCGGCGTGGGCCCGGACCAGAACTTCACCTACATCGCCGCCCTCCAGCCGTCGATGGCCTTCATCGTCGACATCCGCCGCGGCAATTTCCTGCAGCTGCTGATGTACAAGGCGCTGATCGAGCTCTCCGCCGACCGCGCGGAATTCGCGGCGAAGCTCTTCGCGCGCAACAAGCCGGCGAACATCCGCGAGAACGCGTCGGCGGACGCGGTGCTGAGCGCGGTCTACAACATGCCGGCGAGCCGGGAGCTGTACGAAAAGAACCTCAAGGCGATCACCGAGCATCTGACGAGGACGCATGGGTTCGCGCTCACCGCGAACGAACTCCGTGACCTCGAGTACATCTACGGGTCGTTCTTCAGCTACGGCCCGGGCATCGCCTATTCGAACGGCAACAACCGCGGGGGCACGATCTACCCGACCTATTGGGACATGCAGGTCACCGACGACAACGCCGGCAAGACGTGGGCGTACATGGGCACGGAGGAGAACTTCCGCGCGATCAAACGGATGGAAGAGGCCAACCTCATCGTGCCCGTGACGGGCAATTTCGGCGGACCGAAGGCCCTCAAGGCCGTCGGCGCCTGGATCCGCGAGCGCGGCGGCACGGTGACGACGTTCTACACCTCGAACGTCGAGCAGTACCTCTTCCAGGACAACATCTGGCGCGAGTACTACAACAACGTGGCGTCGATGCCGACCGACTCGACGAGCCAGTTCATTCGTTCGGTGTTCAACGGCAACGGCGGCTTCGGCGGGGGCGGCGGACTGCGCTCGGCGCAGTTGACGTGCTCGATCGCGCAACTGCTCTCGGCGTTCAAGGACGGCAAGATCAACAGCTACTACGACGTCATCGCGCTATCGCGATAGGTCGAAGATCTTCACCATGAAGACGTGAAGACATGGAGCTTCATGCCTTCATTTCTTCATGGTGGGTCGAGTAATGAACTCCGTGACCACGCTCATGAACATCTCGTGCGTGTCTTCGAGTTGCGCCGCATGGTCGGCGCCCGGCAGGACGACGTAGCTGCGAGACGCCGCCGCGGCGGCGGCCATGAAGTCGCCTGCGGCCTTGACGTCCACGCCCGGGTCGAGTTCGCCGTGCAGGATCATGAACGGCACGGCGAGTTTGTCGGCGCGCAGCACGTTCCACTGCTCTTCGCTCTTCCACTCCGCAAAGATCGGATCGGCCGCGAGCGCCTGCGTGACGAACGCGCGGACCACGGCGGGCGGCGTGACGGCGGGCGTGATGAAGTCGCTCCGCGCCGCGTCGGCGGTGTTGCGCTCCTTCGGCGCGACCTTCGGCGGCGCGGTCGCGAGCATGTTGTACTCGGGCTCTGGCGTGAAGCCGAACAGGACGACGTGCGACACCAATGCCGGTTGCAGCTGGGCGACGTGCAGCGCCACGACGGCGCCGTTCGACCAGCCGACGAGCGCCGGCGGCTCGAGGCGCGGCTGCTGCGACGCGACCCAGCGCAGCACGGCGACGACGTCGGCGGCGGCGCGATTCGGCGTGGTGAATCCGCTCGGATCTCTCGGCGTCTCGCCGTAGCCGCGCAGATCGACGGCGTAGGCCGCGATGCCGCGATCGGCGAACGACTGCATGACGGATCGCTTGAGCCCCGGCACCTGGAGATCGAAGTCCGGCCGGCTGCTCCACGTGCGGCCGTGAATGAGCAGCACGGATTTCCGCGGATTGGGCGGCACGCGCGCCCACACCGCCAGCGGATGGCCGTCGGCCTGCACGGTGAATCGCTGCGGCGCCGTGGCCGCCATCGGCGCCGGCTGCCATGACAACAGGGCGAGGAGGGCGGCCGCGGCGTTCATCGGCGGCCCAGGAATCCTCGGAACGCGAACACCAGGACGAGGAGCAAACACAGTCCGACCGACGCGATCGCGGAGAAATACGAAAGTCCGAGCGCGACAAGATACGCGGCCGGACCGTATCGGTACTGCCGGCTGAGATCCGCCACTTCCTTTTCGGTGTTGGGCGCCAGGCATCGCGCGTCGCGAATCGCGTGGCGCCAGAGGGCGGTGAATGCGAGCGCAATCGCCAGCGCCGTCCCCGCGTACATCGCCGCCGCCCCCTTCGCCGCCTCGCGCGTCAGGTGCTCGGCCAGAAGCGACGTCGGAAACGGCACGAACGTCACAAAGAGCAACAGCAATCCGTTCCAGTAGAGAAACGCGTCGTCGACTCGCCAGACGAGCGTGAAGATCCGATGGTGGTTGACCCACATGACGAGGATGCTGACGAAGCTCAGGAAGAACGCGAGGTAGCTGGAAAAGAAGTGTTCCGAAGCGAGCTCCCTGAAAAGCGCATGCGGGCCCTCAAACGGGCCCGGCGGCACCTTCAATTCGAGCACGAGCAGCGTGATCGCAATCGCGAACACGCCGTCACTGAATGCCTCGACCCGCCCCGTGTTCTTTGCCTCGTCGCTCATGTTCGGCTCATACCCGCCCGACCAGAAGATACAGCGGCCACACGATGTCGTACGTCGCGCCCGCCGGCCAGAGCGCTTTCAGCTCCGCTTCGAAGGCCGGCATCGGGTCGCCGCCGCGCTGCTGTCGATATCGCGCGACAGCAGACCACGAACTGACGTATCCGATCAAATCGTCGCGCGTCCAGCGGGCGCGCATGACGAACGGCGGCGCGGCCACGCGCTCGAAGGGAAACGGCAGCGTCGCGTAGCGCGCCTGGAGAATCTCGCGGGCCCGGCGGCCAGCACGGTCCGACGGCGACGTCCTGGAAGGTCTCGAGGCACCGGTCGATGCCCGCGTTCCCGGTCTGGAGCAGCACGTAGCCCCAGATGGCCAGCACGCCGCGCGGCTTCAACACGCGCCGCACTTCGCGGTAGAACCGTTCGAGGTCAAACCAATGCGCGGCCTGCGCGACCGTCACAAGATCACAACTGTAATCAGCCAGACCGGACTGCGTCGCATCGCCCACGCGGAATTCCACGCGCGCGCACGGCTCGGCGTTGGCGATCTGCGCGGCGCTCGCGTCGGTGGCCAGCACCCGCCGGAATTCCGCCGCCAGTAGCCGGGCCGCCTGGCCCTGCCCGGTGGCGGCGTCCCAGGCGAGTTCCTTCGCGGGCGCGAGCCCCGCGAGGAATCCCGCAAGCTCCGGCGGGTACGTTGGGCGGAACGCGGCGTACTGGCGCGACTGCGCCGAAAAATGGTCGTCAAAAGCCATCGCGGGTACAATACCGTCGCAGTCGTATCCTCGCAGCCGCGGCTCCCCAGTCGCCTGCGGACAGACGTGGCATGGAACCGTTTCAGGCGTACCTGATATACAGCTCCGTTGCGCTCGCCGTCATTGGACTGGGGTTCCTCGCATACCAGTACCGAATGCGGCGCATGCGCGCCCTGGCCGACCGGCTTCAGTCATTGGTCGAGGAGAGGACAGCTGCGCTCGAACGCCTCAATCAGGAACTGCAGCGGCTGACCGCGACCGACAGCCTGACGGGCGTCGCCAACCGCCGCCGTTTCGACGAGGCGCTCGATCACGAATGGCGCCGCGCCGTGCGCATCAACGCGCCGCTGGCGTGCATCATGATCGACATCGATCACTTCAAGGCCTTCAACGACCGCTACGGCCATCTGCAGGGCGACGCGTGTCTCCGCCAGATCGCGCACTCGCTCGTCTCCACCGTCCGCCGTGCCGGCGACATCGTCGCGCGCTACGGCGGCGAGGAGTTTGCGGTGGTGTTGCCGGGCACCGCGCAAGCCGGCGCGCTGCGTGTCGCCGAGCAACTGCGCATCGGGATCGAAGCGCTCCGCCTGCCGAACGACGCGTCGCCGACGGCGCCCTTCGTGACCATCAGCCTCGGTGTCGCGACGATGACGCCGACGGCGGGCGTCAATCCGCAGACATTGGTGGCGGGCGCCGACCGGGCGCTCTACGGCGCGAAGCGCCGCGGCAGAAATCAGGTCTCGGAAGAGCCCGTCTAGAAGACGAGGCGATCCCGGATCGCGGCGATCTTCTTCTCGTCGAAGCCCGGAATCTTCGCCAGGTCCTCGACGGCCGCGATGGGCCGCGCGGCGATGACGGCGTCGGCCTGCGTCTGCGAGATCTCCAGGACGGACATCAGCTCCTTCGCGGTGCCCTTGTTCGGGTCGATCTTGCCGAAGTTCGCGTTGATGTAGATGACGACCTTCGCGTCTTCGTCATCGGTGGCCGCCATGCCTTGCGAATACATCTTGTCGAGGACCTCGCGCCATTCCGACGGCAGGCGCCGGCGCGCCACGAGCGACTGCAGGCTGTGGCACTCCTCGCACAGGCGTTTGACGAGATCGCGGGCATCGCCCTCGGGCAACACGATGGGCGGCAGTTGGGTCGCGGCCGGCGCGGGCGCGGCTCCGCGGACCGACACCGCGAGTGTCAGGACGACGATCGCGGCGGATGCCGCGAAGCGGAACCGGTTCATCGCATCGGATGCGGCGCGAGGGTGGCGTCGCTCAGCCCGAGCGCCCAGCGCATCGCTTCGAAGTACATCTGCCGCACGTCGCGGATGTCCCACGTGCGCGCGTCGTGCGCGAACGACCCGAAGAAGACGCGGCCCTTGCCGTACATCTTCGCCCACGCCAGCGGATAGTCGCCCTTGCCGTGCAGCGAGTCGTTCGGCGGCACGTTGGTGAGGTCGAGCCGCAGCAGCACGTGCAGGTTGTCGCGCGAGTAGGCCTTCGGCTGGTAGAACTCGTCGCTGAAGTCGAACGAAGCCGGCCACTGTTTGGTGAACGGCGACGTCGGGTCTTCGTTGACGATCTTGCCGGGCCCGGACACCGGGTGGCCGTCAAACCGCGCGCCGATCAGCTCGCCGAACTCCGGCCAGGATTCGAGCGCCGTCAGGCCCACGTGGGCCGCCACGAATCCCTTGCCGTCATCGCGCACGAACGACAGCAGATCCGCCTTCTGCTTCTCGTCGATCGGCACCTCGCGGTGGCCCATGAAGAAGATCGCGTCCATGTTGTTGAGGTTCGGACCGCCGCTCGCGGGCGTGCCGTCGGTCTTCAACGGCGCCTTCGAGATGATGTTCGAGTCGGTGCGGATGAAGGTGTCCCAGAGGCCGCTCTCGTACCCGAGCTGTTCGATGACCGCGAGCGCGTGGCCGACCGATTCGTGCTGCGCCTGGCCGTTGCGCGTGTCGGCCCAGGCGAGCACCGCTTTGCGCGTGCGGACACCGCGCCCGCCGCCGCGGCCGCCCTGGCGCCCGCCGGGCGCCGCGGTTTGGCCCTGTCCCTGCGGCGGCGGCTGCTGCGCCTCCGCGAAGACGAGCGCGCAGGAAACGGCGAGGCCACCGATGGCCAGAAGAAGTGTCGTTCGTCGCATGTCGGTTCTCCGAAGGTACAGCGGGCGGACGTTAGCATCCGGCCGGGGGTGAAATCACCCTGTAACGGTGCCACCACCGTTAAAGAAGTTTCAGCGGACGCCGAGGCGCTGCAGCCGGGCCAGGTTCTCCATCGCTGGGGGGAACCCGGGGCGGAGTTCCAGCGCCTTGCGGACATGGGCCATCGCCTCGGCGAGCTCGCCCGCCGCGGCGAGCGCCCCGCCGAGATCGCTGTGGGCCACCGCCGAGTCGGGCTTGAGCGCGACCGCTCGGCGGAGATGCGTCAGCGCCTCGGCGCGCCGCCCCGCCGCAAACAGCAACGCGCCCAGGTTCCCATGCGCTTCCGAGAAGTCCGGGTTGATGGCGATGGCGGCCTGGAACGCCGCGGCGGCCGCGGCGCGCTGCCCCATCGCGTTCAGCGCGTTTCCGAGATTGAACTGAATGCGCTCGTCGCGCGGCGACAACGCGGCGGCCTGCCGGAACTGCGGAATCGCCTCGGGAATCCGTCCCAGGCCAAACAGCGCGCCGCCGAGGTAGTTGTGCGCGCTCGCCAACCGCGCGTCGCGCCGCAGCGCCGACTCGAGCCACGGCAACGCGTCGGCGAACCGGCCGACCTCGACGTAGCTGCCGCCGAGAAACGCCTCGTGTTCGGCAACGCCCGGCATGTCGCGCACGCGCTGTTCGCCGACGGCGACGTCTTCGAGCTTGTCGCGCGCGACAAACGCCTCGACGAGCGCCACGGCATCCGCGCGACTCTTCGGCATGACCTGCAGGCCGAGATTCGCCATCTCGTCCACCGATCGCGGCCCGACCTGGACGCGCACCGGCGGGTGATGCGGGTTGTCCGGGTTGTCGTCCGAGTTGTCGTACGTGTACCGCATCGTGATCGTCGTCCCCTGCGGCAGCGGAATCGGCGCGGCGTACCGGTAGTCCTGCTGCCAGTGAAAGCTCCACCGCTTGATGTGCAGCAGCGTCTTCGTCTCGCCGGACGGAAACTTCGCCGTCACGAGCATGTCCTTCCCGAGGTAATGCGCGTGCGGATACACGCTCATCAAGTCGAAGGGCACGGGCATCTGGAACGAGTCGGTCACGACGTAGTCGCGGGCGCCGGCCGGAATGTCGATGCGCTTCGTGCCCATCTTCAGCGTCACCGGCGTCGCGGTCGGCGGCGTGCTCGTGAAGAACAATCCCACGCTCGGCTGGATCGAC
>SCUN01000117.1 GCA_004297655.1 Acidobacteriota bacterium
TGGCGCGGGTGGCGCCCGCGGCCCGGCTCGTCGCGGGAACCACGTTGTTCAGGATCTCGGCCGGAACGGCGCCAACCGGCGGTTCGAACCGGTGGTCGATCCTCGTGTACTCGCTGCGCAGGCTCACGTACTTCGACTGGATGACCAGCGTGGCGCCGGGCGCGAGCGCCGCGCCGCTGAGCGACGAGGACACCACCGACGCGCGCGAGGCGGTCGGTCCGATCCGCCAGAACGACTCGACACCGCCGCGCGCGAGCCATCCCACGGCGCCGCCGGCCACGCCGCCGATGCCGACGAGCATGGCGTCGCGAGCCAGGGTGCCGGAGCCGTAGTCGCATCCGGTGCCGCAGGCGCGGATTTCCGCCGCCGACAGCGCGGCCAACCCGGCCGCGCCGACAAGTGCGCCCTGGACGACCTGGGCCCGGGCGGACACCGGTAGAGCCAGCATCAACGTGGAGATCGCGAGCGCGCGCAGCGTTCTGGTCATTTCACACCTCGACCAGTAATGCGCGAGAAGCGCGTCCGGCGGCTCAGCGGAAGCTAACCGCGCCGCGAAATCGGCCGCGTCAGGCACGTGGGCCCGCCGCCGCCCTTCAGGCTGATTTCCGAACCCTCATACTCATGGACGACCGCGCCGGCCCGCTCGAGCGCGGCCTTGGTTCCCGGATTACCGCGCACCATCACGCACTGCCGCGGTGCGACGGCGAGCACATTGGCGCCCATCGAATCGAACTCCTTCGCCGACACTTCGACGAGCGTCACGCCCCGGCCGATCAGCCATTCGCGAAACGGCACGGGCATCAGCGGCGAGTAGACCACCGCCAGATCGCGGTCGACCGGGCTGACGATCGACATGAGGTGAAACACATCCGAGGGTCCGCGGTAGTGCGGCAACGGCACGGTGACCACATCCACGCTGTGGCCGAGGAGCGCCGAGAACTGCCGAATGCCTTCGTCGTTCGTGCGATACCCGCGGCCGACCGCGACCGTCCGATCGTCGAACCAGACGACGTCGCCGCCCTCGATCGCGCCGGGCGGCTGAATCACGCCCACGACCGGGATGCCGAGCGGGCGGAACTGCCCGCCCTGCACCACCGGCTCGCCCTCGCGCGCCGGCTTGCCCATGCGACAGAGCACCATCCCGCGCGGCGTCGCGATCGAGGCGTCACGGACGTATATCGAATCCAACCCGACGCGCTCGTCGTTCGGCAGCAGATCGACGCGCGGATTCGCGCGCGTGACCGCCGCGAGAAACGCGTCGTACTGCTGCACCGCGCGCGTGAAGTCCGGCGCCGCGGTGAACTGCAACGCGCGCCACTCGGCGTCGCACCGCGACTGCGAGACGAAGGCCTCTCGGGCGTGCTTCAGAACGAGGCGGTCAATGGGCGCGAATTCGTTGAGCGACATAGAGCGGAAGCCCCGCGAGCAGCAGGATGAACCCCCAGAAGACGACCTCGGGGCCGGCGCCGTAGATCGCCGCCATCGAAAACGCGAACGCCAGGATCGGCACGGTCCGGCCGCCCGGCTTCATCAGCGCGGCCAGCGAACAGAAGACGTACGGCACGAGCGTGCTGAGCGTGGCGAGCTGAATGACGAACGTGAAGAGCGCCACGAGACTGCGCGAATAGTTCGCCACGATCAGGAGCGTCGCCAGCACGCCGCCGGCGACGGTCGCGTTGACGGGAGTGCCGCGCCCCGACACACGGCCGAACCACGTCGGGAACAAGCCGTCGGCCGCCACCGCGACGGGCAGTTGCCCCTGCAGCAACGTCCAGCCGTTGAGCGCGCCCAGCACGGAGATGGCCGCGGCGATCGCCACGAAGCCCGCTGCGCGATCGCCGAACAGTTGCCGCGCGGCGTCGGCGAACGGCGCGGTCGTGTGACTGAGCGCCTCGTGACCGAGCAGCCCCATCACGCCCGCGGTGCTGATCACCGAGACGAGCACCGCGATGAGCGCGCCGACGACCGTGGCGCGCGGAATCGTGCGCTCGGGCGTGTCGACCGCGCCCGCGGGAATCGTCGCCGACTCCGTGCCGAGCAGCGCCCACAGCGTGAGGCTCGCGATCGCGAAGAGCGTCCCGGTCGTGCCCGCAAACCCGCCCGGCGTGGCGCCGGCGGGCACGGCGAAGTTGGCGGGCGTGAACCAGATGAGCCCGGCTCCGCCGATGACCACGAGCGGCAGCAGCTTCACCACCGTCGTCACGATCTGCACGAGGCCGGCCTCTCGCACGCCGCGCACGTTGACGATCACAACGGCCCACAGCGCCGCGATCGCGAGCGCGGCCGCGCCCATTGGCGATGCGGCGACGTTCGGGAGGAACGCGCCGACGTAGCCGACAAACGCCACGGCCAGCGCGGCGCAGCCCGACCAGATCGATGTCCAGTAGCCCCAGCCGACGAGGAAGCCGGCAAGGTCGCCGAAGCCCGCGCGGGAGTAGGCGTAGATGCCGCCGGCGGCCGGGTTCGCGCGCGCGAGCCGCGCGAACACGAGCGCCAACATGACCGCGCCCGCGCCCGAGATCAGCCAGCCGCCGAACGCCAGCCCGCCGTACGGCGCGAGCGACGCGGGCAGCAGGAATACGCCCGAGCCGATGATGTTGCCGACGACAAGGGCAACGGCGGTCCAGAACCCGATCGCACGAGTGGTCACTCGGCGAGAAGCCTACACGGAAACGACGGCGGCGGCCCACCCGGCCGGATCTTTATCGGCGCGAAATACGAGGTCGGGATTGACGAGCACGTTGTTGCCGTCGCGGCGGATCGGGAACCGGTCGAGGCTGCGCGTCGATCGGCCGGAGATGTACGTGCCGTCCGGCCGGTACTTCGAATCGTGCTTCGTGCAGGCGAAGCGGTTGTCTTTCGGCACCCACTTCACCCCGGCGCGCTCGTGCGGGCACGTCATCGAGAAGACGTAGACCTTCCCCGCCGTGCGCGCGAGGATCATGCCGGTCTTGCCGTCCACGTTGATCGAATCGGCCGGCGGAATCGGGAACGACACTTCGCCCGCGCCGTCGAGCCCGGCGATGGTGTCGACCGGGAGCGCCCGCAGCGACTCGGGCAGCAGGCTGCACAGCGCAAACGCGCCGCCCACGCAGGCCGCCGACGACTTCAGAAACACGCGACGAGACGAACGGCCGGCGTCAGACATTCGGCAGCATCGCTCCGAACAACGCGATCAGCAGCCAGAGCACGAGACTGGTGATCGACGCGCTTCGCAGCCGGCCCCAGCCCGACGCGGCGCCCCGGCGAACGGCGGCTTCGGCCGCGAGCAGGCGCAGGCCGTTCGAAAGGAGCAGCACAACGAGGAGCATCTTCGTCCAGAAGACTTTGGAGACGAGGTAGGTCTCCAGGTTTGCCGCCAGCATCAGCACGCCACTCGCGGCCATCGCCGCGATGGCGACGACGACGAGCCGGTGGACGCCGGCGACGACGCGGAGTTGGTGCGCATCGTTCGGCGGCGCCATCAAGGTCAGCCGATCGGTGGCCACCGCCGCCCCGCCGCCAATCAGCAACCCCGCGACGTGGGCGTACAGCACTGCCGTGCGCAGCACGGCCGAGTTTGAATAGAGTTCGGTCCAGGACTCGAGCATCGCGCGTCTACTTGTGGCCGAGGAGCATCACGAGATAGCCGATGCTCGCCGTCGAGATCGACGCGATCGCGAGGTTGCGGTGCAGATGCCGTTGGCCGAGCGGGTCGTTGAACCCATGATTCGTCGGGTTGTTCAGCGCCGTCGCCAGAAAGCCCGCATCAGACGCGAGCATCAGCAAGCCGTGCACGACCCGGCGCTTCCGGTGCTCGGGGTCCTTCCGCGCTTCGATGAGATTCCACGTGCCGGTGACCGTGTTCACGCCGAACAGGCCGCCGATGCCCCACGCCACGCCGCGATGCCAGGCGCGCCGGGTGGGCGTCGGGTTGTCGTAGATCATCTTGCCGAGCACCGCCTGCGTGGCGACGAGCGGGAGAAACGTCTTGCTGGAGATCTTGTGGATCTTCAGTCGTGTCTTGTAGCCGTCGCTGTAGACGAACGGCGGGGGCGGCGCCGGCGTCTGCGCGCGGGCGACGGCGGGCGCGAGCGTGGACGCAAGAATCGCGAGAGCACAAACAACCTTCATGACGGACGGCCTTTCTGGATGAGATCGAGGTTCTGGTCGAAATGGCGGATCAGCGCAATCGACGTCTCGACGGCGCGGATGTAGAAATCGTACGTGATCGTCTCGTAGTCGTCGGTCGCCTTGTGATGCTGCGACTCGTCTTCGACGCCGAGGTAGATGAACGGCATCTTCAGCGCGGTCCAGAAGGCATAGTGGTCCGAATCGCGCGTCCAGTCGTCCAGCTGCTTGTTCGCCGGATCGTCATGGCCGATGAGGAGCTTCACGGGCGCGGATTTCGCGACCGCCTCCACCAGCGGTTTCAAGTACGGGTTCAGCAACGTGCCGACCGCGAACAGCTTGTCGTCCGGATCGCGCCCGATCATGTCCAGATTGACGTTGACCGCCATCGACGCGGCCGGGACCGGCGGCGCGGCGGCGAACGCGGCGGCGCCGCGCAGTCCGGCCTCCTCCCCGTCGCAGGCCACGACGATGAGCGAGTTGGCTGGGCGGTGCTTGACGAAATAGTCCGTGATCGCCACGAGCGCGGCCGCGCCCGAGGCGTTGTCGTCCGCGCCGTTCATCACCGCGCCGTTTCTCGGCCCCAGGTGATCATAGTGCGCCGTGACCACGACGTACCGCGCGGGCTGACGCCGGCCCTTCACCTGCCCGACGAGGTTCACGCCGTGCCGCTCGGCGCCCGGGGCGTTGTTGCGGCCGGACATGAACGTAAACGGCTGCTCGAACGACGCGCCGAAGGGCTCGAGCCCGGCCGCCTTCAATCGGCCGGCGAGATAGGCCCGGGCCTTCGCGCCGTCGGCCGTGCCGATCGCGCGGCCGTTCATCTCATCGGACGACAACGCCTTGAGATCGGCGAGCAGCGCCCGGCTGTCGAACATCTTGCTCGGCCGCGCCGCCTGCGCGGACACGGCCGCCGGCAGCAGTACGAGCACGAGCAATGCAAGTCGTTTCATA
>SCUN01000118.1 GCA_004297655.1 Acidobacteriota bacterium
GGGACATCACCGCAGACGAGCGCGTCGGCATCTACCGCGAATACGTGCGCCTCTCCGAGGAACACTGGCGGCGACGCGACCAGACCGAGATGGACGACTACGCGCGAGAACACCTGCGCGAATTCCTGCGCTGGCACGTAGGCTTCTGGTGCCGATACGCGCCGCAACGGCCCGACGGCTCGTGGCCGTCCATGCAAACGCGCGAATCGGCGTTCGAGCCCCGCTCACCGCTCGAGGCGCTCCTCGCCCGAACCGACGACGCCGCGCTGGACTACGTGACCGATCAACTGATGAGCGGCGGCACATTCGATCAGCCGCCGTCCGAAGGCTCGGGCTCGGAAACCCCGGAGTCGCAAGACCTGGTGGCGGGCTAAGTCGTGATCGCTGCTCTGATCGTTGCGCTGTTGTCCCTGAATCCCGCGCACGGCCAGACGCCTCGCGGCACATCGACGCTCCAGGGCATCGTCGTTGACGCGGTGACCCAGGCGCCGCTCGCGGGCGCCCGGATCTGGCTGGTCGACCTCGGACTCACGACCTTCAGCGGCAAGGACGGCCGGTTCGCATTCGCGAATCTGCCGGCCGGATCGTTCACGATCACCGTGTCGGAGATCGGCTACATCTTCGTCAAACGCAAGATCGATCTCCCGGACAAATCGACGCTCGGCATCGTGATCCCGCTGGCGGAGGGCCAGGGCACGTACACCGAAGACGTCACGGTCGTCGCCGAAGCGGAGCGCACGCCGGAAACCGGCGTGGCGTCGCAGATGGTGATTGGATCGGGCGGTCTGCAGAGTCTGCGCAGCGTCGCGACCGACGACCCGATGCGGGCGATGCAGGCGCTGCCCGGCGTGACGAGCGGCGACGATTTCCGCGCCGAGTTCACGGTGCGCGGCGCGTCGTTTCGCCAGATGGGCACGGTCATCGACGGCGTCGCGACGCCGCTCCTGGTCCACACCGTCAAGGGCCGCAGCGATACGGGCTCGGTCGCGATGATCAACACGGATGTGCTCGATTCGGCGTCGCTCGCCGCCGGCGCGCAACCCGCGCGCGACGGCAACTGGCTCGGCGGCACGCTGAAGTTCACCGTGCGCGAAGGCTCGCGCGACCGGACGCAGCTCCGCATCGCGGCGAGCGACACCGGCGCGTCGTTCGTCATCGAAGGGCCGCTCGGCCGGAAGCGAAAGGGCTCGTGGCTGTATTCCGCGCGAAAAAGCTACGCCGATTGGCTGATCCGAAAGCTCGATCCGACGTTTGGCAGCACGCTCGGGTTCGTCGACACACAGACGAAGTTCAGCTACGACCTCACTCCGCGGCAACAGGTGCAGTTTCTGGCCATTGGCGGAGACGCGAATTACTACCAGGCCAACACGAGCGCGGCCAATGGTCTCCGCACCGCCGACACGCGCAGCATCGTGGGCTCGCTTGTTTGGCGGTACACACGGCCGACCCTGCTGCTGTCGCAACGCGTGTCGAGCGCCTACAGCGATTTCGAGAATCACGGCCTGTTCGGCCAGAACCAGGGAGACGGCCACACGCGATCGCTGATCTGGCGCACCGACGCGCTGTGGAGCGCGCGGCCGAACCTCGTCCTCGAGGCCGGCGCGCACCGCGAGACGACCCACGACCAGCGGGTGCTGCGCGAATACAGCGGCAGCACGCAGGCGAACCTCCGAATTCGAAGTACCGACAGCTTCGGCGGCACGCGAACGCTGACGTCAGCCTGGGCGCAGTCGACGGTGAAGTTCACGCGCGGGGCCGTGGTCGCCGGCATTCGCGGCATCACCGATTCGCCCGGCCGGTCGCCGGCCGGCACGCCGTGGGTCCTCGGCGAGTGGAAGGCGTCGCCACGGCTGCAGATTCGCGCCGGGGCCGCGCGATCGCTGCAGTACCCCGACCTGTTCCAGTCGTTCGGATTGACGGCGAGACCGCTCGTGCCGGAACGCGCGGAGTCATACGACCTCGGCGCCGATCTCACGCTGGCGAAAGGCCTCATGCTCCGCGCGAGCGGTTACCGGCGCAACGAGCACGACATCCTGCGTCCGTACAACGCCGAGCCCCGTCTCGTGAACGGCAAGCTCGCCGCCACGGCGGTGTCGTTCACGTGGAACAACTCGCTCGAGGGCACGTCGCGCGGTTGGGACGTGATGCTGCAGCGCAAGGCGACAACCGGCCTCGTCGGATGGCTCTCGTACGGCTGGAGCCGCACGCGGTACAACGATCTGACCACGGGCGAATCGTTCGACGGCGATTTCGATCAGCGCCATACCGTCAACGTGTTCATCGAAGAGCGCCTGTCCTACCGGACGGCCGTGAGCGTCAAGGTGCGAACCGGCAGCAGTCCGCCGCTGCCCGGCTACTTCCGCGGCACGATCGACGAGATGTTCGTCGGCGACGTTCGCAATCAGGTCCGCCTGCCGACGTACCTGCGCGTCGACTTGCGCGCCAATCGGACGTTCACGTTCGATCGCCGCCGGCTGACTCTCTTCCTGGAGATCATCAACGCCACGGGCCGGAGGAATCTCGGGGTCGCCGACGGGTCGGTGCGCTCCAATCTCCAGGCCGTCAATTACACTGAGAAGCTGATTCCGTGGCTGCCGTCCATCGGTTTCCTGATTGAGTTCTAGCCCATGAAGACACTGATCCTCCCGCTCCTTCTGGCGTTGACCTTGCAGCCCGCCGGCTATCGCGCCGACATCGAGGCCTTCCGCCAGCATCGCGCCGAAGAGATCGGGGGACCGACCGGCTGGGCGGCGCTCGTCGGCCTGCATTGGCTCACGCCCGGCGAGTTCGTCGTGGGCAGCGACGCCACCAGCGGCATACATCTCACGGGACCGTCGGCACCGGGCCGCCTCGCCACCATCGGCGTCGGCGCGGACAGCGTGCACTTCAGGATCACCGCCGGACTCGACGCGACGTTCCAGGGGCGTCCAGCCGCCGAATTCGACATGACGCCAGGCGTCGCGGCCGACAATGGGCTGAAGGTCGGCGGGATGACGTTGGTGGTCATCCGCCGCGACACGCGCCTGGCGCTGCGCGTCTGGGACACCCGTGCGCCGAATCGCGTCGCGTTCAAGGGGCTCCACTGGATGCCGATCGACGCAAAGTGGCGCATCAGCGCGCGGTGGGAACCGCATCCGCGCACGCAACCGCGGATGAAGATCATGAACGTGCTCGGCGAGACCGTGCTGATGCAGAACCCCGGCGCGGTGGTGTTTGCAGTTGGCGGCAAGGCCTATCGCATGGAGGCGTTGCTCGAAAGCGACGACGCGAAGGAGCTCTTCTTCATCTTCAAGGACGAGACGAGCAACAAGACCACCTACGGCGCCGGCCGGTATCTCTACACGCCGCTCCCGAAGAACGGCCGCGTCGACCTGGACTTCAACAAGGCCAAGAACCCGCCCTGCGCCTTCACCGACTTCGCGACCTGCCCGTTGCCGCCGGCCGCGAACCGCCTCGCGCTGGCCGTCCTGGCCGGCGAGCTCGACTACCAGCACTAACTGCCCGGTATCGCCCACCTGTTGAATAGCAACATGTCGGCGGC
>SCUN01000119.1 GCA_004297655.1 Acidobacteriota bacterium
TGCTCCGGCGCATGCTCCGGGCGTGGCCGCTCGGATCACAAAAAGCGTTCTTTGAAGACGAGCTCGGTGTGCCGCTGAAGTTTGAAGCGGAGTCGCGGAAGTACTTTCCGAAATCGGATCGCGCCCGCGATGTTCGTGACGCGCTGGTCAACTTCGCGCGCCGGCGCGGCGTTGACATCAGGTTTGGCACGACGCTCGAAGGTCTCGAGCCGGTCGGTGACGGGCGCTGGCGCGTGAGGACCTCGCGCGGCGAGATCGAGGCGGACTCCGTAGTGCTGGCTACGGGTGGACTGTCGGTGCCCGCGACCGGCAGCGACGGCGCGGGGCTGCATCTTGCCGAAGCGCTCGGTCACACGATTCATCCACTCTACCCCGCCCTCGCGCCGCTTCTCGCGGATCCACCGATTCACTCAGGGCTCTCGGGTGTTTCCCTTCCGGTTCGCATTCGTGCGAAGCGCGGGAACGGCATTCGCGAGATCCACGGCAGTTTTCTCTTCACGCACCGCGGCTACAGCGGGCCGGCGGTACTGGATATTTCGTCGACAGCAGATTCCCTGCGCGTGAGCTGGGGAAACATCGCGCAGGCGGAATGGGAAGCGCTCCTCACCGCGGGAACGGGCCTCGTCGTCAACGCGCTCGCGTCGAAACTGCCGCAGCGCCTTGCCGAGCGGCTGGTCTTCGAAGCGGGCATTCCCGCGGATCGGCGGATTTCGGATTTGCGCCGGACCGAGCGTCTCACACTGATCGAGCTGCTGACGGCGTATCCGCTGCAGGTCTCCGGCAACGAAGGCTACAAGAAGGCCGAAGTAACCGGCGGCGGCGTGGCGCTCGACGAGGTAGAGCCGGTCACGCTCGAAAGCAAGCGGGCGCCGGGCCTCTACTTCTGCGGTGAGATTCTGGATGCTTACGGCCCGATCGGCGGGCACAACTTTGCGTGGGCCTGGTCAACAGGCCGCGCCGCGGGCCTGGGCGCTTCGCTCAAGTCATAAGTCATACGTCACACGTCACAAGTCGGCCTAGAATGCACAGATGAACCTCTCCCGCCGCGCCTTCATCACCGTCTCCGCCGCCACTCCTGTCGCGCTCGCGCTCGGCAAGGGCTCCGCGCTTCGCGCCTGGCAACAGCAACCCGCGCCCATCACGGGCGTCTTCACGCCGATCCGCAAGGACGTCGGCTACTTCACCGGCCGAGGCGGCACAATCGGCTACCTCATCAATAAGGACGGCGTCCTCGTCGTGGACACCCAGTCCATGGACGCCGCGGCCATCTGCATCGCGGGCTTGCAGGAGCGGTCGAACAATCGCGGCGTCGACGTGCTGATCAACACGCATCATCACGGCGACCACACCGGCGGCAACATGGCGTTCAAGACGTTGGCGAAGCGCCATGTTGCCAACGCCCGCGCCGTCGAACTGCAGAAGCAGGTGTACGAGACCGCCGTCAAGAACGCGGCCGCCAAGGGCTCGGCGGCGCCGCCGGAGATTCTCGTGGCGAGCCGGACGTTCACCGACGCCTGGGGCGAGAAGATCGGCAAGGAGAAGATCACGGCCAGGACGTACACGCCGGCCCACACCAGCGGCGACGCCATCGTCGTCTTCGAAGAAGCGAACGTCGTGCACATGGGCGATCTGATGTTCAACCGGCGTCACCCGGTCATCGACAAGCCGGCCGGCGCGTCAATCGCCAACTGGATCAAGAAGCTCGAAGAGATCCATAAGAAGCACCACAACGACACGGTCTTCATCAGCGGCCACAACAACACGCTGCTGACGCCGATCGCGACTCGCGCCGATCTTCTGAATTTCCGCGACTACCTGACGTCGCTCCTCGCCTTTACGGGCGGCCTCGTCAAAGAAGGCAGGCCGAAGGACGAAGTGACCGCGCGCAAAGACGTCCTGAAGGGCTTCGAAGACTACGGCCCGCTCACGGCGGGACCGTTGTCCGCGGCCTTCGACGAAATCACGACCGGGAAGTAGCCGCGGGGCTTCAGCCCCGCGGTCAATAGGTCTTGAACTGCTTCAGATGATGCACGCCGTGCCCGGCGATCGTGATCAGCACGTCTTCGACGTCGATCACGCCGCGCTCCGGGTGCTTCACTTTCTTCGCGCGCTGGGCGGGTGACAACGCTTCGGCGAAGAGAATGTGCGTCTTGCGCACGGCGTCGAACGCCGCGAACGCCGTCGGGCCGTCAATCACCCGATCTTCCGTGCCCATCAGGTAATCCTGATCCGCGGGTTGCACGGTGTAATCCGGCACGCCGACCGCCAGCCGCAGCCGCACGCCCATGATCAATTCCCACTGCATGACGTGCACCATGATCTGCTGCGCCGTCCACTTCCCCGGTTGCCAGGGCATCGACCATTGAGTGGCGGTGAACTTGGGCATCAGCGCGCGGTACTCGGCGTGCGACTCGCGCAAGACATCAACAGGATTACGGCTCCCAACGTGCTCGGAATAAGGTGTTGGCATCGAATAAGTCTGACGCAGGAGAAGGGCTAAGAGCAAAGGCCTGCGCGCGGACCTGAAGGTCCGCGCCTACTTCTTCAGGCTCACAACCTGTCCGGCCTTGGCGCCGGTGTGCTTGCCGGCGCGGACGGTGATTTCGCCGTTCACTATGACCGCGGTAATGCCTGACGGGTAGGCGTGCGGCGAGGCGTAGGTCGCTTGTTCGGCGATCTTTGCGGCCTCGAAGATCACGAGGTCCGCGGCGGCGCCGGTTCTGATGGCGCCGCGATCCGAGAAGCCGAAGTGCTTTGCCGGGAGCGATGTCATCTTGCGGATCGCCTCCTCCAGAGAAATCACCTTGTCGTCGCGCACGAACTTGCTCAGCACGCGCGGGTTGTCGCCGTAGCCGCGCGGGTGCGGCACGCCCTCGCCGAGCGTGTTGATGCCGGCATCCGACGCAATCGAGACGAACGGATGACGCATGATCGTCGCCACGTCGGCGTCGCTCATGAAGTGATAGACCATCGACGCGCCGCCGCCGAGCTGGATGTCGCGCGCGGCCTCGAGCTGCGCGTCGGCCGATCCGCTGCCCTTCAGCTTCTCGGCCACGGCCTTCATCGTGAGGCCGTTCAGTGACGGATCCGGCCGGTAACTCGCGATCGCGGCCCAGGAAAAGATCGGAGAAGCCGCGTTCTTCGAGCAGCGCCTGCATCTCCCGCTTGATCCGCGCCCACGTCGCGGGATCGTTCAGCCGCTTCGTCACTTCCGCCCGGCCGCCCTCGAGCGCCCAGGACGGAAAGCGAATCGAGAGCGACGATGACCCGGCGGTGTAGGCGTATTGATCGGCCTGGACGCTGATCCCGCGCCGCCTCGCTTCGTCGATGAGCGCCAACGCTGTTGACGCCGCGCCCCAGCGTTTGGGGCTGTCGACTTTGAGATGGGAGATCTCGAGCCGCGCGTTCGTCAGTTCGGCGACGTTGATGCTCTCGCGGATCGCGTCCTCAAGCGCGGTGCCCTCGTTGCGCATGTGGGTCGCATAGATGCCGCCTTCGTTCGCGGCTACGCGCATGAGCTCGGTGATCTCGTTGGTCTTCGCGTACGTGCCGGGGATGTACTGCAGCCCCGTGGAGAATCCGACGGCGCCGTCGGCCATGCCCTTGAAGACGAGCGACTTCATCCTCGCGATTTCCTCGATCGTCGGCACGCGATCGGCGCTGCCCATCACGGCCTGGCGCACGGTGTTGTGACCGATCAAGGTCGCGAAGTTGATCGATACGCCCTTCTGCCGGATCTCGTCCAGCTCATCGCCGACATCCAGCGCCGAACTCCCGCAATTCCCCGCCACGATCGTCGTCACGCCCATTTGCGCGAAATTCTCGGCGAGCGGGTGTGACGCGATGTCGTCGGCGTGCGTGTGGACGTCGATGAAGCCCGGCGCGACGACCAGGCCCGTCGCGTCGATGCGTTCCGAGGCGGCGGCGCCGGCCAGCCGGCCGATTTGGACAATGCGGCCATCCCGGATGCCGACGTCAGCCACACGCGCGGCCGCGCCGGTGCCATCGATCACGCGTCCGTTGAGGATGACGAGGTCAAAGGGCGCGGCCTGCGCGCCAACAAGCAGTGAGAGACCCGCGATGAGCGCGAAGACACGTACGTAGGGCGCCCTGGTCTTGAAGGGCGCCGCGGCGGCGGAGGTCGAGATCACTCCGTCCTACGCCTTCTCGCCGATCTGTCCGGCAGCGATCTGATTCCTGGAATTGCCGCCGGTCACGACGCTGACGATTGAGCCAATGAACGCCACCGCGACGGCGCCGATCACGTTGTACCAAAGGAAGGACATGTGGACGCGATCGGGACCGTTCCACTGCGCGACGACCGCCACTGTGGCGAGGCCGCCGAGCAACCCGAAGAACGCGCCGTGGCCGTTCGACCGCTTGAAGCCCAACGCGAGGATGAACACGCCGAGCAGCGACCCGTAGAAATACGAACCGAACTCGTTGACGACTTCGATCAGCGATCCGAGGTTCGCCGCGTAGACTGCGACCACGCACGTGAAGACGCCCCAGCTCGCAGTGGCGAGCTTCGAGGCGAGCAGGGTCTGGTTGTCGGTCGCCTGCGGCTTCAAGTGGCGCCGATAGAAATCGATGACCGTCGCGGTCGCGAGCGCGTTCAGCTCGGCGGCAATGCTCGACATCGCCGCGGCGAAGATCGCCGCGATCAGCAGCCCAACCAGCCCCATCGGCAGATACGTGAGGATGAAGGTCGGGAAGATGTAATTGACGTCCGTGCGTTTCACGTCACCGAACACGCCCTTCACGAGGCCAAGCGCGCGGCTGCGCACGCTCTTGACGTCGGCGTCAGCCGCCACGAACGCGTCGCGCGCGGCCCGGCGCTCGGTGTCCGCGCCGGACGCGGCGCGCGCGAAATTCGTCGCGGCGACATTTCTCGCCATCGCCTTCTGGTCGTACTCCTGCTGCAGCGCCTGGTATTCCCCGGCCTTGTCGCTCGCCATCACCTTCGCCGAGTCGGCCGGATTGAACAGCAGCGGCGCGCGATGGAAGAGGAAGAACACGAACACGAGCACGCCCATCATGAGAATGAGAACCTGCAACGGAATCTTCACGAACGCGCTCATCAGCAGCGAATGGCGCCCTTCATCAACCGACTTCGCCGTGAGGTAGCGCTGCACCTGGCTTTGATCGCAGCCAAAGTACGAGAGCGAGAGGAACAGGCCGCCGATGATGCCGGACCAGAACGTGTAGGTCTCGCTCATCTTGAAACTGAAATCGATCGCCTTCATCTTGCCGGCCGCGCCGGCCACCGTGAGCGCGGCCGTGGTCGTCACGCCGTCTGGAAGCTGAGTCAGCAGCACGATCACCGCCGCCAGCACGCCGCCGACGATGATCGCCATTTGTTTGACGTCGGTCCAGGCGACCGCCTGCACACCGCCGAGCACGGTGTAGATCACCGTCGGCACGCCGATCAGCAGCACCGTGTTCGTGAGGTTCCATCCAAGGACGATCGAGAGCACGAGCGCCGGCGCCGCGATGATGACGCCGCACGACAGGCCGCGCTGCATCAGAAACGCCATCGACGCCAGCGTGCGCGTCTTGAGATCGAAACGGCGCTCGAGGTACTCGTACGCCGTGAACACACCCGACCGATAGAAGAACGGCACGAGCGTCAGCGACAGGATGATCATCGCGATCGGCAGGCCGAAGTAGAACTGCACGAAGCGCAATCCGTCGTTGTAGCCCTGCCCCGTTGTGCCGACCAGCGTGATCGCGCTGAGCTGCGTCGCCATGACCGACAAGCCGACCACCCACCACGGCAGACTCCGCCCGGCTCGCAGGTACCCGTCGAGTTCGTTGGTTTTCTTGCTCGCCCTCAACCCATCCCAAACCACCCAGACGAGATAGGCGACGACGACCGCCCAATCCAGCCAGCGCATTACGCGAACACCCGCTGCATCCAATAGAGCGCGAGCAACGTGATGATCTCGACGATGACGACGAGGACGTAGATGCGGGTCATGTCGGTTTCAACGGGCGCGGCGGAACGGTCGGCCGGTTCGGATCGAGCCATGACCGGCAGTATAGAATCGTTTTCAACGATCATGACCGTTCGCGCGCGCGAAGCCAGGGACCGGCGGCCCGCCATCGCGATCATCACCGATCCCGAGGTTGTCTCCCGTCATCTCGAAGACGCCGCGCACTTTCCCGGCGGTCACGCGCAAGCGGTCGCCCGGCCATCGACCGAGGGCGAAGTCGCGGCGCTCGTGTCCGGCTCGCCGCTGGTCCTCCCGATCGGCGCGCAATCCTCGTTGACCGGCGGCGCGACGCCGCACGGCGGCTTCATTCTCTCGACCGAGCGCCTCAATCACATCGGCATTCTCGACGACGGCCGGGTGCATGTGGGCGCCGGCGTGCCGCTCTCGATCCTGCAGGAGGCGCTCGCGCGCGCGCATCGGTGGTACCCGCCAGTGCCAACATTTGCGGGCGCATTCGTGGGCGGCGTCATCGCCACGAACGCCGCGGGCGCCGCGACATTCAAGTACGGGCCCACGCGGCCGTGGGTCCAGTCGCTGACGGTCGTGCTGGCGTGCGGCTGCGTGCTCGATCTGGTCCGCGGCGCCGCGATCACCACGCGCGCGCACGGGTGGTCGATCACCTGCGCGCACGGCGACCGGCAGATCACGCCGCCGTCGTATCAGATGCCGCACGTCGCCAAATGCTCCGCCGGCTACTTCGCCGCCGATCCGATGGATCTCATCGATCTCTTCATCGGATCGGAAGGCACGCTCGGCGTGATCACCGAAGCGACGTTGCGCACGCTGCCAGAGCCGCCGGCCTTTGCGATGGCGATGGTGACCACAACCTCCGAAGAGGCTGCGCTCGCGCTGACTCGGGAACTGCGGGCCGATGCGCAGAGCACCTGGGCCACGAAGGAACCGAACGGCCTCGATATCTCGGCGATCGAGCACATGGACCGGCGCTGCATCGAGATCATTCGCGAAGATGAGGCCGATCGCCGCAGCGAAGTCCTTCTGCCCGCCGACGCGGAGGTCGTGTTGTTCGTGCATCTGGAACTTCCGGCTGGGTCGTCGGCGGAGTCGCTCTACGACGAAGTCTCGGCGGCGCTCGGGCCGATGGCGCCGGACACGCCGATGACGCGGTTCTGCCGCGTGCTCGACCGCCACGGCGTGCTCGATCGCACGGAACTCGCGATGCCGGGTGACAAGGGCCGTCTCGACCAGTTGCTCGCGTTGCGCGAAGCGGCGCCGACCGGCGTGAATCGGCGCGTCGGCATCGCGAAGCGCGACATCGACGCGCGCATCGAGAAGACCGCCGCCGACATGATCGTGCCGTTCGAGTCGTTGGAAGAAATGATGAAGATCTACCGCGACGGTTACCGGTCGCGCGGACTGGACTTCGCGATCTGGGGGCACATCTCCGACGGCAACCTTCACCCGAACGTGCTGCCGCGCGCCTTTGCCGATGTCGCCGACGGCAAGGACGCGATTCTCGAATTCGGGCGCGAGGCGGCGCGACTCGGCGGGTGTCCGCTCGCGGAACACGGCGTGGGTCGCAATCCGATCAAGCAGCGGCTGCTGGAAGAGATGTACGGGCCGGCGGGTATCGCCGAAATGCGCGAGATCCGAAAGGCGTTCGACCCCGGCGGCGTCCTGGCGCCGGGCGTCCTCTTCACCTGAGCCACGGCTTCAGGCACAATCCAGCCATGCGCACAGTGGGTCTACTCGCCGCGGTGGCGGTCGCATCCGCGACGATCGCGCTCAGCGCCCGGCCGGCCGGGACCGGCGGCGCCCAGCGCGTGGACACGTCGCTCCCGGCCGTGCTCGCGAGGGCCACGGAATACCTCCACGACTATCGCGACAAGCTGACGTACGTGATGGCGACCGAGCGCTCCAAGCAGACGCTCGTCGGCGGATTCGCCGCCGGCGGCCAGGCCGAGGAAACGCTGGCGAGCGACGTCTACTTCGTCTACATCCCGGCCGACAAAGTCTGGATGGCCGTGCGCGACGTGGAGATCGTCGACGGCAAGACCCTGAAGGAACGCGACAACGTCCGCGAGCTGCTGAGCAGCGGCCAGGTGGGCGCGGCCCGCGCGCTCAAGGACCGCAACGCGCGCTACAACCTCGGCACGATCCTGCGTAACTTCAACGAGCCGACGCTGAGCCTCCTCGTTCTCGACGATCAGCATCGGCGGCGGTTCACCTTCGTCAAACAGAACGCTCGCGGAAACTCGGTGATCGTCTCGTTCGTCGAGCGCGAGACCCCGACGCTCATCATCGACACCGGCGGGCGCCCGGCCTATTCGAGCGGCCAACTGACCATCGACGCCGCGACCGGCCGCATCGAGCGGGCCACGCTGCGCGTTCGATTGAGCGGCGGGATCGACGCGATGTTGACGACGACCTATCGGCTGGAGAAGAAGCTGGAGATGTGGGTGCCGGCCCGGTTCGAGGAGTCCTACACGCTGGGCGGCCGGCGGCCGGAGAAGATCACGAGCGAATCGGTCTACAGCGACTACAGCCGCTTCGACGTGTCCGTGCGCATCAAATGAAAACGGCCGCGCCGCTGGCGGGCACTCTCCTCGCCATCGCCGCTTCGACGATCGGCGCCCGAGAACCGGCCCAGCTCGACACCTCGGCGAAATCCGTGGTCGCCGCCGCGTCGGCGTACGTGGATGACTACAACACGAAGATGCAGTACGTGCTCGCCGACGAACGGGCGACGCAGCGCGTGACGTTCGCCCGTCCCGTGAATGACTGGACGCGCACGACGAAGGCGGATCTGTTCATCACGTTCCTTCCCGCGGAATCCGTCTGGATCGCGGTGCGCGACGTCCGCGAGGTTGACGGAACGCCTGTGAACGACCCCGACAGCATCCGGGCGTTGATGGATCGCGCGCCGCTGTCACGTCTCGGCTCGGTCATCGCCGAGAAGAATGCGCGCTTCAACATCGGCAACATCTCGCGCACGTTCAACGAACCCACGCTCGCGCTGCTGATCCTGACGCGAAAGCACCGCGGGCGCTTCCGGTTCGACCGGGTGTCGGTGTCAGCCGACGCGTCTCCGCGCGTCACGATTTCGTTCAAGGAACGGGACCGGCCCACGCTGATCACCGGGCGCAACGGCGCACCGGTGTTCGCGTCGGGCATCCTCCTGATTGACGCCGCCACGGGCCGCGTCGAATTGACGCGCATCGAGGTCGAGATGGGCTCGGTGACGGGAAAGATCGAGACGAGGTATGCCGAAGATCCAAAGTTGAAGCTATGGGCCCCGTCCGTCATGCGCGAAACCTACTCGCAGTCGGCGCGAGGCTACGAAGAGATGATCGCCTGTGAGTCGACCTACACGAACTACCGGAAGTTCGATACGAGCGTGGTCATTAAGTAGCCGGCGGGCTTCAGCCCGCCGGGCAACCGCAGGGCTAAAGCCCTGCGGCTACTGCCTGACGCGCGAGCCTAACCAGGCGTCCCTGAATGATTTTTGCGCCGGCGTGAGCGCGCCGCTTGCGGCCAGGTCCACGATCGTGAGCGCGGGGTCTTCTTCAATCACGAGCGTGCGTGTCACCTTCGCGCCGCCGCGCCGCATGATGCCGATCTGCACCGACGTTCCCGGCGTCCTCGTCGTCAGCGACGCCCACGCATCCATTGTCGCCGGCGCGCCATCGATCGAGATGATCGTGTCGTCGAAATCGACGCCGGCTTTGTAGAGCGGCGTGTTGAACGGCACGGGAATCTTCGTCGCGCCGGCGCGACCGCCGCTCATGCCGACGAGCAGGCCGCCCGTGACCGGCTGCATTTGCAGCGTGCCGACCCAGCCCTTTCCGGCGTTCGCCTTTCGAAGATCGTAGCCCGCGAGCTTCAACAGCCGCGCGTAGTCGACGACGTCGCGGCCCTCGATGTACTTGTCAAAGAAATCGTCGGCGAACTTCTGATTGCCGGTGAGCGTCGCCAGATGACGCCGGAGATCGCCGAGTGTGTACGGTTTCGCCACGAGACCGGGCGCGGGCGCCGGCACTTTGCCATGCTCACGCCACAGCAGCCGCATGTAATCGTCCAGCGTCAACTTGCCGGCGGACATCTCTCGCAGCGAGAGATCCAGACCGAGCGCAATCGCGGCGCCATAGGTGTAGTACGAGATGAACGTGCGGTTGCGATCCACGGTGTCGTTCGCGACACCGGCGTCCGCGAACGGCGCGTGCAGACTCATGTCGACGGCCGATCGCACCTGACGCGCGCCGCCGTTGATGACGGCGATCGCCGCGCCGGTCGGCACCTGGTTCGCGAGCCCGGCGCGCCTCAGCAGCAGCGGCCCGTAGTACTGCGTGAAACCTTCCGCCAGCCAGAGACAACAGGTCACGTTCTCGCGCGTGAAGTCGAACGGTTCGAGTCCCGCCGGGCGAATGCGCTCGACGTTCCAGTTGTGAAAATACTCATGGGAAATCGTGCCGAGCGCCTGCGAACGGCCCTGCGGCGTCTTCAGCGACAGCCCCGGGCTCGACACCGCGGTGCTGTTGCGATGTTCCATGCCGTCGCCGTCGCCCCAGTTCACGTAGTCGAGCAGGAAGGTGTAGGCGCCCGGCTCGTATTTCGGATACTCGCCGAACACCGCCATGTGTTCCCGCACCATCGGCTGAACCAGCTTCGCCAATTCGTCCACGTCCGCCTGCGAACCGTCCGAGTGCGCCGCGAGCCGGATCTTGACGGGCGTGCCGTCGCTGTTGGGCACGGTGAACTCGCTGAACACGAGATCCCCGAGCTCGGTGAAGCTGTCCATGAAGTACTGAAGATTCGGCGCTGTGAACGTCCACGGGTCGCTCGTCGTGAACAGCTGCGTCGCGATCTTCCAGTTCAGTCCCTGCGGCGGCGCAAACGTGATCCGCATCGGCCGCGACTCGAGCCCCTGCGCCCACATGAATGCCGCCGGCATGTTCATGCGCGCGTGCGTGGTGTCGACGCCCATATACGTGCCGTCCGGCGTGTCGCCGAAGATCTTGTAGACGATGCGAACGGTACCGTCGTGGCCGGAGACCTGCCAGACGTCAATATCCGGACGATCGGGTGACAGCCTCGCGCCCTTTCCGTTGAACGCTTCCACGGAAAAGATGTTCTTCGCAAACTCGTGCACCGCGTACCGCCCCGGAGACGAGCGGCTCATCCGCGCCTTCAGCGGCGCCGCGCCGAGACCCGCGACCGTCATCTCGACCTGCATCCAGTGATGCTCCGGCTCGGGGAACGTCACTCTGTAGGTGATCGGTGAAGTGGAGACGATGCCAACACGTTGCCACGCACCCACGGTAATAGAGGCGAAAAGAGCGATCAGTAATACTGTTGGAGGAACTCGGCGCATTACGCGGATCTTAGGCGAACAGACCATGTTGAAGCAGCATCCAGCCGAGCCTCAGCGCAGTGCGTGGCGAGGCCATCAGCACTCGTCTTCGAGCTTGGGTGTACGAAGACCGCCCAGCAGCGTAGTCGACTATCAGCGTCGAAAGCCACGGCAGAGACCTTCCAGCACTTACGACCCCGTTGATCGTGCGCTTGTCGCGAAATAGGAACTTCTGGACTATCACCGAATCGGAGAGCTCACGACCGAGTTGCTTCTTCCATAGTCGATCGAATAACCTTCCCGACCTGGCTGAGAAGTCGCCCTCGAGCGCGGCAGTAGCCGCTAGCTCACCGCTCACCATCGCATAGTAGATGCCCTCCGCCGTGAATGCATTCACGAAGCCGCCTGCATCGCCAACAAAGAGCACTCGGCCAGACTCACGGTGGTGGGCTCGCCGCAGCGGCCCGCCAACGGGAACCAGGAACGGAGTGAAGTGGCTTCGATCCGAATTCCCACTTAGCATGCCGGCGGCAACCAGCTCGTTCACAAAACGTAACTGTAGTTCATACGGATGCTGCGTACGTTGCCGCTGAAAGTCAGATAAGAAGCAGCCAATTCCGACGTTGACGTGCCGTAACTTGGGGAAGATGTAAGCATAGCCACCCATGTCACCGTGGCCGTAAGAGACCCAGAGCGTTCCGGGCATAGTCGCACGTAGCGTACTCGAGGGCGTCTCCTCCATCATATCTAGCGCAACTGCGCTCCGTTTCCAGGCTTGGTTTACGCCTAGGCGTCTGGCAATGACGCTGTGGACTCCGTCCGCGGCAACAACGACGCCAGCTGTTAGCCGTCGTCCATCTCGCGCTCGGAGCACCACGCCGCCTTTGTGGGTATCGACCTGTGTGACCTCAAAGCGATCAACATGCTCGGCTCCGCAGCGAATAGCTTCCTTAAGAAGCGCCTCATCAAACTCAAGTCGCCGAATCAGCAAGACGCTCGGCTGCGCCGAGGACATGTCTAGGGCTTGACCATCTGGCGCCCTTAGATGCAGGTCGGAGACCGCGTTCACTTCAATCTTCGAGAGGACATCCGAGAGCCACGGAAATCGAACAACAGCTCGAGCGCTAATGCCGCCGCCACAGGGTTTGTTTCTGGGAAACCGCGCCTTGTCAATGAGCAAGACTCTAGCCCCTCCGAGCGCTAGTGCCCGCGCGGCAAGGCAACCAGCGGGACCCGCTCCGGCAACCAAGACGTCGGCGTCAAACATCACTTGTCAGATCTCTCCTTGACCGGACGGAAATTTGAAGTGAGAATCCAGCTACTTTGGCTCAGCAGCAGTCGGAAACTGAAGCTTCGCACCGTCTGGAAGAATACGAGGTTCTTTCCGAGGATCGCCGGGAAGCTATCCATATCTTCGTGCAAGCGGCTGGCCTCGCTACTGTGATTATCGGGTTCGGACTAGACTTTCTCACCAAAGCCAAGTCGCCCTGGGATGCCGGCATAGCAGGAACGCTCGGATTGGCTTTCTTTAAAGTCTTCTTACCCGTCGCCGACAAGTGTCGGGCGCATGACGAGAAGATCCATGCACGATTAGACATCCTGGCTTCCGAGCTCAAGATCGACGGAGTTGTGCCGACGCGGTACATTTTCGATAGCGTATACAAACTTGGCGGGTTCTTGGCTATTGCGTGGGTCCTTGCGATGTTCGTTGCAATTTGGCGAACGGGCGGGCTATCGCGTTTCTTCTAGAGTCATCGGTTGAGTCAGACCTTCACGGCATCAGCTTCGCAAATGGCGCGCACCGTCCTGCCCAACTATCTAGCGTGTCAATAGGGCCCAAAACCCCTTGAGAGAAAATACGTCGCCCGAAAGAGAATCTTCCGTAACGACCGATGTCAAGTGTCTCAGAATAGTCGGACTTCGGTTCGCGCGGTACGCCACAAGATCTGCCAAGATCGACAATCGCATCCACCGCTCTGCTGATCGATAGGCGCGGAATCGTCGAGCATATCTTTGCTGCATCTCGGCCTTATACAGGCAGCCAACTTGCGGGAGGTCACGACTTCCGACCGCGAGTTCGGCGACAACCAACCCGCTCTCCATGGCCTTGCCGATTCCCTCCCCGCTGATCGAGTAGGTTGTTCCGGCGGCGTCACCGATAATCGCAAGTCCACGGCGACCCAGCGAGCTGCCTGTCAGGCCTGTCCTTAGCATTGCTCCCGCGTAACCGTCGCCGAGACTCGTCGGCTTCATGGGACCGAGCATTTCGCCGAGGTTGCCGTTGCCTGACATTAAGCGGTCCAGTGCCGCTCGAAGATTCAGCCTTCGGCCGCGCCTAGCGCTGGCCCAAAACACGCCGATATTGAAGATGTTCTCCGGGCCCGGAAACGCCCACGCATATCCCGGCAAAAGGTCGCGCTCGAGCGATATGAACAGCCGGTCGCTCGCGCGTCCGGGCGACGCGTGCACGGCGTAGGTCCGGATCGCGTAGCCCGACGCCGTCGTACGCGCGGACGCATCGAACTTCTTGAGGATGGCGCCCTCGGCCCCGGTCGCAAGCACCGTCAGCGGCGCCCGAATCTCTTCTTCCCGCCCGCTCCGCTCCACGACGATCCCCGCGACGTGACCGGCCGGATCTTCGATCGGACGCTTCACGCTCGCCTGGCGGAATTCGGCGCCGGCCTGGAGCGCGCCGTTGAAGAGCACTTCGTCGAACACCCGGCGCCGCACGACGCGGTATTCGCCGCGAATCGGCACCGCGATCCCGCGCGGCGACAGCACTTCCAGCAGATCGAGCGCGCGCGCGCGTTCGGCCACGCCATCCCAGGCGCCGGCAAACCGCAACGCCGCGATCGAATCCGGAATCAGCGCGTCGCCACAGGTCTTGTCGCGCGGAAACGTAGCCTTGTCGCAGAGCACCACGCGCAGCCCCGCCCGCGCGAGCATCCGCGCGGCCATCGACCCGGCCGGCCCCGCGCCGGCGACGACGACGTCTACGCCTGGCGAATCCACTTCAGCATTTCGCGGAACGTCGCGCCCTTGCCCTGCATCAGGACGCCAACGCGGAAGATGCGGCTGGCCGCCCAGACAAATCCGACGGTGGTGACGAGCGTGAGTGCCAGCGACAACGCAGGCTGCCAGAGCGGCGGCGTCGGCTGCATGGCCATGCGCAGCATCATGATGAACGGCGCGGACGTCGGGAAGAACGACAGCGTCAGCGCGACCGGCGATTCGGGCGCGCGTAGCACGGCGAACGAACCGATGTAGCCGACCATGAGCAGCATCATCACGGGCTGCATCATGCTCTGCGCGTCTTTCAGGTCCGAACACGCCGAGCCGATCGCGAGGAACATCGAGCCGAACATCAGCACGCAGCAGATGAGGAAGATCACGAACCACGCCATGAGCGCCGGCTGCACGAGCTCTGTGCGGCCGGAGTAGATCATGTAGTAGCCGGCGCCGAGGAAATACACCAGCGCGAGGAGTACGGCGACCGCCGTGACGCCGAAGAGTTTCCCGAGCAGGAGCTCGAATGGAGACACCGACGCCACCAGCACTTCGCTGATGCGCGACATCTTCTCCTCGATGACCGCGTTCAGCAGCTGCGGCGCGGAGGACATCACGGACAAGAACATGATGAACAGCACGGCGAACGGCGCAACGAACGTCGCGATCGGATCCACTTCCTTCGCCTTCTCCACCGATCCATCCGCCTTCTTCCCCACCAGCCCCATCGTCTGCACATCCGCGCGCGCGCTGAGTTTCTTCACGAGGGCCTGATCGACGCCGGCCGTGTCGAAGCGGCGGCGCGTGATTTCCTCGTTGAGCGTCTGCTGCAGCCAGTCGGGCAGCCGGTCGTACGACGGCGTCTCCGTGTAGTACTGAATCGACGGCGCCTTCTCGACGTTGGGATCGACGACGCCGGCGGGGATTTCGACGAAGCCGAAGAGCTGCTTCTGCTTGACCTGCTCCGAGAGTGCGAGACGATACGCGTCCGCATCGGCCGGCGCGGCCGCCGCTTCCGGCACGAAGTGCGGACCCGTGCGGGTCGCGCCCTCGCCGTTCTTGGCATTGAACGCGTTGGCCGCGGTCTGAAGCGGCGTGAAGAGCACGCCGGTGTGATCGATCACCACGAACTTGTGATCGTCGCGATCCGAGTGCTTCTGCGCGTAGATCTGAAAGCCGATGGCGCCGGCGGTGATCACCGGCATCAGCAGCAGGCCGATGATGAACGCCTTCGTCTTGACCAGCGTGAGGAATTCCGATTGGGCAACGATGAAGATGCGGTTCATTAGTCGGCTCCTGACACTGGCCGCTTGAGATCCTCGGCCGACGGATTGGCGATGCGCACGAAGATGTCGTGCAGCGACGGGCGGGTCAGTTCGAAGTGCTCGACGACGGTTTTCTGCACGAGCGACTGGAGGAACCGCTGCGGATCTGACGTGAGGCGCAGCTCCTGGAAGTTGCCGAAGTCGTTCATGGCTTCAATCGTCGACGGGTCGGTCGCCGCCGCGAGCGCCGCGCGGCCGCCCGCGACTTTCACGCGCACGGTGTCGTGGCCGTAGGTAGACTGGATTTCGTTGAGCGTGCCGTCGAGCACTTTGTTGCCTTTGAAGATCATGAAGATGCGATCGCACAACCGCTCGGCCGCGGTCATGTCGTGGGTGGAAAACACGATCGTCGTGCCCTGCCGCCGCAAATCGAGGACGGCGTCTTTCAGCGCGTCGGCGTTCACCGGGTCGAGGCCGGAGAACGGCTCGTCGAGAATCAGCAGTTTCGGGGACGAGACGATCGCGGAGATGAACTGGGTCTTCTGCGCCATGCCCTTGGAGAGGGCTTCGATCTTCTTGTTGGCCCAGCCGGAAAGCTGAAAACGTTCGAGCCAGGTGTTGATGACCGGGTCGATGTCCTTGAGGGCCTTGCCCTTGAGCTGCCCGTAATAGCGCAACAGGCGCCGCACCTCCATCCTTTTATATAGGCCGCGCTCTTCCGGCAGGTAGCCGACATCGTCGCGGGCCGTGGAGGAGGAGTGGCGTCCGAAGACGGCGACCGAGCCGGCGTCGGGCAGGAGGATGTTCATGATCATGCGGATCGTGGTGGTTTTGCCGGATCCGTTGGGCCCGATGAATCCGTAAATCGATCCCTCGGGGACGCTGAGCGAGACGTTGTTGACAGCGGTGAACTCGCCGAACCGCTTGGTGACCTGCGCGATCTCGATGGCTGCCATAGTCGGGGCCTAGCTTAGGAGGAAAGCCGAAATAATTGACACTTTGTGAAATATTTCACATCATATTGCGTCGCAACAGAGGTGCTGTACCCGCCCGTTTCATATAGGCTATGGGCGCGATTCCGCTATGAGCCAGATTTTTCCGAAAAGCGCCAACGCCACCGCCCGTATGAGCCTCGCCGGCGTGCTGACCCTCGTCCTGTTTCTGGGATGGGTGGTCTTCACGTTGATGCGGTCGTCCTGGGCGACCAAACAAAACGAGTTTGTGGAGCAGCCGATTCAGTTCAGTCACGCCCATCACGTTGGCGGCATTGGACTCGATTGTCGCTACTGCCATACGTCAGTTGAGAAGTCGGCGTTCGCCGGGATCCCGCCGACCAAGACCTGCATGAACTGCCACTCCCAGCTCTGGACCAACGCCCAGATCCTGGAGCCGGTGCGGGCGTCGTTCCGAAATGACACGCCTTTGACATGGATTAGGGTCAATGACCTACCAGACTTCGTCTATTTCAACCACCAGATCCACGTGAAGCAGGGCGTTGGCTGCGCCACCTGCCACGGCCCGGTGGACAAGATGCCTCTGATGTACCAGGCGCAGCCCCTCCTTATGGAGTGGTGCCTCGACTGCCATCGCGCCCCGGAGAAGTTCCTCCGGCCGCGATCGGAAGTCTTCAACATGGCCTACGTCGCGCCGGACGACCAGATCGCCGAAGGTCTGAAGCTGAAGGCGGAATACAAGATCGCGGATCCCAAGCACATGACCAGCTGCTCGGTCTGCCACCGCTAAGGGCGCGGGACAACAACGATGGATTTTGCTTCGATTCGTAACCGT